>JBJSWS010000108.1:0-3326 GCA_046085985.1 Actinomycetales bacterium | reverse complement strand
CCTGGGTGCGAATCTGGGCGATCCACGCAAGCAAATCTCAATTGCGATTGATGAGATAAGAGATTTAATAGAAATTACCGCAGTCTCTTCTTTATATGAAACTACCCCAGTCGGAGTTCCAGATAACCAGCCGAATTACATAAATGCCGTATTAATTGGTCAATCAGATTTGAAACCACTTGATTTAATGAATCGCTTGCTAGAAATAGAAAATGAGATGGGACGCCATCGCAGTTTTCCAAATGCAGCTCGCACGATAGATATCGACATCATCGAATATGGCGGATTATTCATGGAGAGTCCAGAGTTAACGTTGCCGCACCCACGAGCCAGTCAGAGACGATTTGTGTTAGAGCCTTGGTTTGAGATTGAACCAGATGGCGAGCTGGCAGGTGCAGGACCGATCCGCCAACTTTTATCGCAACTGCAATAGTCGTAGAATTATCAGGCCTGGTACCCCAGCGGACTGGAGCTAAAAAATGAAAGTAAGTAGATCCCTTACGGATCTGGCACGTCCATGTGTATTTGTTCCGACCATGGGCGCACTTCATGCTGGCCACCAATCACTAATTGAAATTGCTAAAAATTATGCGCCAGAAGTAATTGTTTCGGTATTTGTAAATCCACTCCAATTTGAAGATTCTATTGATTTAGAAAAATATCCGAAGACGCCAGGAATAGATGAGGAATTAGCCAGCGCTGTTGGCGCAACTTATCTCTGGCGTCCAGAAGTTTCCGATATTTATCCCGGAGATGAAATTAAATTAAGCGCCGGCGAATTAGGCCAGAAATTCGAAGGTGCCAGCAGAACTAATCATTTCGATGGCGTCTTAACCGTAGTCAATCAATTGTTTAACCTGGTAAAACCAAAGTACGCAATCTTTGGCGAAAAGGATTTTCAGCAGCTATTTTTAATCAAAACAATGGCAGAAAAGTTGCACCCCGAAATTGAAATTATTGCCGCACCGACTATCAGAGATGGTTCTGGATTAGCACTCTCCTCACGTAACGTGAGATTAAGTGCGGCGGGAAAGAGCGCTGCAGTTTCGATCAATAAAGCGCTCCGTAACGCGGCGAGTAAAGATCGAGTAAGCGAGATGCGCGAAACGCTTCTAAATATTGTAGAACCAATGTTCACATTAGATTATGCAGAGATTATCGATGAGGAAACTTTTGCAATTGCCGACGCGAACACAAGAAAACCTCGCGCAATAATTGCAGGTTGGATTGAAGGGATTAGATTGATTGATAATTTGGCTATGAACCCAGCGTTGGTGCGGCTATGAGATTACGAGCGCCATTACCTGGCTGGAGCGCGGCAGCTGATGTAGTTGTAATTGGTTCCGGCGTCGCTGGATTAACAACTGCGTTGCAAATACGGGCACATAATCTTTCAGTAATGCTAATTACTAAAGCGCGCGTTGATGAAGGTTCTACAAAATGGGCGCAGGGTGGAATTGCAGCAGCGCTTGGACCAGGTGATTCACCAGCCCAACATGAGAAAGATACGTTGGTGGCTGGCGCTGGCTTATGTGATCTTCCTGCCGTAAAAGTTTTGGTAAGCGAAGGTCCAGAGGCAGTTAGAAAGTTGATTGCCCGCGGCGCCGTTTTTGATAAATCTGAAACTGGTGAGATTGCACTAACTAGAGAAGGTGGCCATCTTCGTAATCGAATTCTTCATGCAGGCGGCGATGCAACTGGAGCGGAAGTTTCACGTGCACTGCTTGCGGCCGTTTCAGAAGATGACGGAATTGAAGTTATCGAACACGCACTGGTTCTTGATGCGCTAAAAAGTGAGAGCGGGAGAGTTTGTGGCGTGACCTTGCACGTAATTGGTGAAGGCAGCAGAGATGGTGTTGGTCAAATTTTGGCGCGCGCAGTTGTACTTGCAACTGGCGGTTTAGGACAGGTTTATTCGCAGACAACAAATCCCGCTGTTTCAACTGGCGATGGCGTTGCATTAGCGCTTCGCGCGGGTGCTGATGTTGCTGATGTGGAATTTATTCAATTTCATCCAACTGTTTTATATATGGGTGAAAATTCTCGTGGCCAACACCCACTAATTAGCGAAGCAGTACGCGGTGAAGGCGCTTTCTTAGTTAATGATCGTGGCGAGCGATTTATGAAAGATATTCATCCCCTTGCTGATTTAGCGCCGCGCGATATTGTTGCAAAAGAAATTTCGCGCCAGATGGCAAAGAGTGGTGCGAAACATGTCTGGCTTGATGCTAGAGCAATTAAGGATTTTGCCGAACGTTTTCCAACAATTTATGCATCTTGTAAACAAATAGGTGTTAACCCTGCTAGTGATTTAATTCCAGTTGCACCGGCATCGCATTATGCATCAGGTGGGATTCGCACTGATTTAAATGGACATTCTTCTGTTCCGGGCCTTTATGCCGTCGGTGAAACTGCTTGCACCGGTGCTCATGGTGCAAATCGCTTGGCTTCTAATTCATTATTAGAAGGTCTGGTTTTCGGCGCGCGTATTGCTGAAGATATTGCGCGCAATCTACATACTCAAGAAAAGCCCATCGCAGTTGATCCAGCAGAAATCCTCATTTCACCATCAGTACGCGGTGAATTACAACGAGCCATGTCAGCAGGCGCTGCGGTTGTCAGAACAAAGGAATCTCTAAATAAGACTTTACAAGTCTTAGATCGGCTAAAAGCTGCGACCACAATTTATGCCAATGTAGATGCGTGGGAGACAACCAATCTATATCTCTTAGCAACTGCAATCACTAGGTCAGCCATGGAACGTACTGAATCTCGTGGTTCGCATACTCGTGATGATTTTCCAAATACTTCTGATTCTTGGCATAAACGAATTCATCAATCACTAGATGAAATCGGCAATTGGCATACAACATATGAGGAGGTGTTCGATGATCTCAGCCTCACTCGTTAATCGCCTCGAATCACAACACCTTGAAATTTCAGATATTGAGAACTTAATTGCCCGCGCTTTTGCTGAAGATATTAAAGATGGCGATGACAAGACAACGATTGCCACAATTTCGCAATCACAGAACTCTAAAGCGCTGATGCGTGCCCGCAAAGCCGGGGTTATTGCCGGTGTTTTTGTCGCTGGCGCAGTATTTGAAAATGTTGGTTTAACCGATATTAATTATTTCAAAGAATGTGGCGATGAAGTTGGCGCAGGTGATGTAATCCTAGAAGTATCTGGAAATACTCGAAATATCTTACGGAGCGAGCGAATCGCACTTAATTTCATCTCTCATCTATCTGGAATCGCAACTCTTACCAAGAAGTGGGTTACTGAGATTGCTGGAACGGGCGCGGTTATAAGAGATACCAGAAAG
>JBJSWS010000107.1:0-1061 GCA_046085985.1 Actinomycetales bacterium | reverse complement strand
AATCTTGATATCCGCGATATGTCAGCTGGCACCAAAGTTATGCTTCCAGTTGAAGTTCCTGGCGCACTTCTTTCTATCGGCGATACCCATGCCGCACAAGGAGATGGCGAAGTTTGCGGAACTGCAATTGAAAGCCCATTTGATGTTTTGGTAAAAATCGATCTCGTCAAAGGTGCAAATATCAAATCACCAGTATTTAAAACTACTGGACCGGTTTCTTCACACTTTGATAAATCTGGTTACATCGTCACAACTGGCGTTGGCCCAGATTTAATGATCGGCGCGAAAGAAGCCGTATCGCGCATGGTTGATCACTTGGTAAAGGAATACAAGCTCTCTCCAGTTGATGCATACATGCTCTGCTCTGTTGCAGGCGATCTGCGAATTTCAGAGATTGTTGATGTACCGAACTGGGTCGTCTCGTTCTATTTCCCACGATCGGCGCACGAATAACAATGAGTTCGACGTCTTGCCTTGAAGTTAGCAATCTTAAGATTGCATTTAAACTGCAAGGCAATGACGTCACTGTTGTTGACGATGTAACTTTTGAAGTCGGCCAAGGCGAAGTCGTTGGCATAGTAGGCGAGAGCGGTTGTGGAAAATCAGTTACCGCAATGAGTTTAGTTTCCTTACTTCCAACAAATAGCTCAAAGCGCCTTGGTGGCCAAGTAATCCTTAATGGCCAAGACCTTGCCAAAATGAGCGAGAAAGAATTACAAGCAATCCGCGGCTCACAAGTTGGCTTTATCTTCCAAGAACCAATGAGTTCGCTAAATCCAGTCTTAACTATCGGTTACCAACTGCGCGAAGCCCTGCAATTACACCAAGAGCTAGACGATAACGCCGCCGACCAACAAGTCGCAGAAATGTTAAAACTAGTCGGCATCAGCAACCCTGAACTTCGTATCAATCAATATCCACACGAACTTTCCGGTGGTCTTCGCCAGCGCATCATGATTGCCATGGCACTGATCTGTAAACCAAAATTATTAATCGCTGATGAACCAACCACCGCACTTGATGTAACTATCCAAGCTCAGATCTTGGACCTACTGCAAAGA
>JBJSWS010000106.1:0-940 GCA_046085985.1 Actinomycetales bacterium | reverse complement strand
ATCAGTTACTAACTTTAAAACTGCTTTAGCTTTTTCAGCGCCATGAAGAAGCGGTCCGATTAAATTGCCGGTGTACTTTCCATCTTTTGTTTCAGCTACGGTCCCAAGTGCGCCAGTAAAACCTAATTTTTCAGCGATTAGATCCGCAAAATCTTTTGGTGATGCAGTAACTAACCAGACCTCATCTCCCATATCTAGATGGCGTTTTGCAATAGCCATCGTGCCACTCCATAAAGACGGTGAGACAAATTCGTTATAAATATCTTCACCGATTACTCGAACCTCATCTACTTTGTGGCCAGCTATAAAATCAGTTGCAGATTTTTGTAAACGTTCAATCACTTCACGCTTTTCTGTGCCAGTCATACGAAAGCGAATATTTGCTAAGACCCAGGCGCCAATATCTCGCTTTGTAAAAAAACCACGGTTGTACATTCCTTTACCAAGGAAATAGAGAGTTGAGCCACGCGTAAGAGTGTTATCTACATCAAAGAAAGCGATCCGTGGCATGTAGGAACAGTAGCGAAATGGTTCTAAGCATTCTCGTTTATGCTTTCCCGTATGAGCGCAATTTCATCAACTGTTCATGTTCTGCGCCATGGCGAGGTCCATAATCCAGAGAACATCCTTTACGGTCGCCAACCTGGCTGGCGATTGTCAGAGCGGGGAATTGCAATGGCGCAAGCTGTTGCAGATTGGTCGGAGAATCTTTCACTTGGTGCAATTCATGCAACACCGCTAGAGCGCGCGCAACAAACCGCAGCGCCAATTGCTGCAAAACATAAATTGGAAATTAAGAGCGATGATCGATTAATCGAAGCGGCAAATATCTTTGAAGGAAAACCATTTGGTGTTGGTGATGGGGTATTGAAACGGCCCAGCGCGTGGCGTCATTTGTGGAATCCGTGGCGTCCGTCATGGGGTGAGCCTTACATAGAAC
>JBJSWS010000105.1:0-2486 GCA_046085985.1 Actinomycetales bacterium | reverse complement strand
CCCGACCTTCCTCCGAGATCGGTAACTTCGGCGTTAGCGCCAGGCGACCTGGCTAAGACCTTTCGATCTTTACAGTTGCGGGAACAGCGCCGGAATTGAACCGGACTTCGCTAAACGCAACGCCCCTGCTCCGTTAGAAGCAGTTCACGGAGGGTAGCACCAGCTCAAAAAGGTCAAAATAAGGCTCGCAAAACGCTGAGAAAAAGATTCCAATTTCCTGAGAATGGGCGGACCATAGAGCCGACGATTTCTGACGGGATCGCCGTACCACTCCGTTGATAAGACGAAAGGAAGTACGTAATTGTCTGATCTAAATACGAATACCCATGAGGAGAAGCGCCTCGGTGCATTCGGTTACAAACAAGAGCTGTCACGTGTATTAAGCAAGTTCGACAGTTTCAGCGTTGCCTTCACCTATCTATCCCCGATGGTTGGCATCTATTCGCTATTCGTCCTCGGCATTGGAACCGGTGGACCTCGCTATATCTGGTTGATGCTGATACCCGTTATCGGAATGTATTTCGTTGCCATGGTCTTCGCAGAGCTTGGTAGCCACTATCCGATATCAGGTGCGCTCTATCAATATGCAAAGAATTCAGTTGGCCCGAGATATGGCTGGTGGGTTGGTTGGTTCTATTCAGTTGCTCTATTGGTGACAGTCGCGGCCGTAGATACTGGTGTCGTACCGTACCTAGCAACACTTCTAAATAGTTGGTTTAAGTTGAATCTAGATCCTACAAACCACACAACTATCTTATTTATGACATTAGCACTTCTGGCCATCCAAACATTCCTAAATGTAACCGGCGCAAAAGTAATGGGACGTGTCGCATCATTCGGTTCATATGTAGAAATATTTGGAACAATTGGAATTGCATTAATTCTTGCAGCAGCTGGTTTCAACCATGGCTTCGGATTCTTATTTAGTTCTGAAGGCGCAGAGAGCGGCGCAACGAATTCTCTTGGTGTTGACTTCGGCGGAAATTGGTTGACAGGCGCAGCGCTAATCGCAGTTATGGCGCACGCCTATATTTTCTACGGTTTTGAATCTGCGGGTGATGTTGCAGAAGAAACCAAGGATGCAACCAAGCAAGTTCCACGCGCGATGAGACAAGCACTATTAGCCGGAGCAATCACTTCATTTATTTTGATTGCCGCGCTTACGCTTTCTATTCCGAATGATCCAGAGAGTTACAAGAACGCAACGACCTTTGCAGGTGGAATTCCGTTCATTTTGCAGAGTGCGATAAGTTCGGAATTCTTGAGAGATATTCTTCTTCTGGCGGTTATTTTCGCATTCTTCTCTTGCGGTTCATCTATCCAAGGCGCAAGCGCAAGAATGCTCTTCTCGTATGCACGAGATGGGGCAACTCCTGCTGCCGGAATGATTTCGAAGGTATCTCCACGATTCCATACTCCTGTAAATGCTTTGCTCGTTGGAGCATTAGTTCCACTTGCATTTACATTATTGGTGAATGTATCGCCTTCTAGCGATGTGAAGATTCTCTTCATGACCTATCCAGCAAATGTAACTGCACTAACCTCATTGGTTTCATTTGGTGTAAGTGGAATCTACTTAGCATTCCTTCTCACCGTACTTGGCGCATTAATTGCACGAAGTCGCGGATGGAACGCTGAAGGTCACTATCGACTAGGTTCAAAGGGAATGCTGGTTAACATAATTGCGCTTGCGTATTTAACTCTTATGTTTATCAACCTAGTTATACCAACAGGACTAGGAAGCCCAAGAGGAGCTTTATTCAATCTCGATTGGGTGACTTTGATGGTGATCATGGTTCTGGCAATTGTCGGATTCATTGTTTATATGATTTCGCCGACAAGAAAGAAGAACTAGAAATCATCTAAATCTCCGTGGAAAAATAATCCCTGTTCTTAGGAACGGGGATTATTTTTTATATGGCAGAAATTTCCTTTGGTCCGACTCCACAGCAACCTCCGACATATTTGGCACCAAGCGCCACCCAATCTGCCACA
Source organism: Actinomycetales bacterium (assembly GCA_046085985.1). Classification (GTDB taxonomy): domain Bacteria; phylum Actinomycetota; class Actinomycetes; order Nanopelagicales; family Nanopelagicaceae; genus MAG-120802. The sequence goes on along the minus strand of JBJSWS010000105.1, from coordinate 491 downwards.
AATTGATTTATCCCTTGTGGGTCACCCCGCCATTCCTTGGTTGTGGCATCCCAGATGCGACCAGCATTTGGATAAATTACAAATGGTTCCCTAGTTCGCACGCTCTTAAGCAACGACGAGACATATCTAGGATCGGTGCAATTTATACCGACAGCTACTCGATTTTCTGATTTTGCAAGTGCAGAAATCGCCGCCTCAAATGAGTCACCTTCAGAGATATTTCTTTCATCTTTACACGAAAATGAAATCCAGTATGGAATCTTGGTATTAATAACCAATTCTTCGATGATCTTTGCCTCAGTAATTGATGGAATTGTCTCGATTGCAAATAGATCCGGATTAGTGGCTGCTAGAACTTCAATTCTTCTTTTATGGAAATCTCTTAGTGCGCTCTCCGAGATTTGGTAATTTCCTCGATATTCGCTGCCATCACCAAGCGCTGCTCCATACGGGCCAATACTTGCAGCCACTTTTGTATCGCTATCAGTCGC
>JBJSWS010000104.1:0-590 GCA_046085985.1 Actinomycetales bacterium | reverse complement strand
CTTAATATTGCATCACGAAGGTCTTTCTTAACTTCCGTGGTGGTCGCTGATCGAACCCTGGCACGTGCACAAGAGGCTGTCCACAGAGTAAAAGATCCGCGGTTCTCTGCTGCTCAAGTAAATGCTGCAGAGCTAGAAGATTTACGCGAATTAATTCGTAAAGCCGATCCTGACGTTGTAATTAACGCAGTTGATCCGCGATTTGTTATGCCAATTTTCTTGGCATGTGAAATTGAAAATACAAATTACATTGATATGGCGATGTCGCTATCTCGCCCACATCCGCATTACCCACATCGCGAAACCGGCGTAAAGCTCGGCGATGAACAATTTGCTCGCGATTGGAACTGGGAAGAGCGAAAGATTTATGCCCTGGTAGGCATGGGCGTAGAGCCTGGCATGAGCGATATCTTCGCGAAATATGCCGATGATGAGATGTTTAGTCGGATTGATTCGATCACCGTTCTAGATGGCTCAAACTTAAGAGTAGAAGGCGCAGATTTCGCTCCTTCATTCTCAATTTGGACAACGATTGAAGAATGTCTCAATCCCCCACTTGTTTGGGAAGACGGTCGTGGTTGGTTTACAAC
>JBJSWS010000103.1:0-4078 GCA_046085985.1 Actinomycetales bacterium | reverse complement strand
TCTCAAGGATGCCGTCATGGAGAAGGTCGCTCCAGACTTTGAAGGTCGCGAGAAGGAGATCGGCAACGCTCTTCGTTCGGTGACTAAGAAGTTGGTGCGTCAGCGCATTCTTCGCGACAAGATCCGAATCGATGGTCGTGGTCTTGCAGATATTCGTCCGCTGACTTGCGAGACCTCGGTCATTCCTCGCGTTCACGGTTCTGCCATCTTCGAACGCGGTGAGACCCAGATTGTTGGTGTCACCACACTCAACATGCTCAAGATGGAACTTCAGTTGGACACGTTGTCACCTGAAACGCACAAGCGTTACATGCACAATTACAACTTCCCTCCATATTCAACTGGAGAAACAGGACGAGTTGGATCTCCAAAGCGTCGCGAAATTGGACATGGTGCGTTAGCAGAACGTGCGTTACTCCCAGTGCTTCCAACCCGCGAAGAGTTCCCTTATGCAATCCGCCAAGTTTCTGAGGCGCTCGGTTCAAATGGATCAACTTCTATGGGTTCGGTATGTGCATCAACACTTTCATTGCTAAATGCAGGTGTGCCACTTAAAGCTCCAGTTGCAGGTATCGCGATGGGTCTAATTTCAGATGATGTTGATGGTAAGACCGAATATGTCGCACTGACCGATATTTTGGGAGCTGAAGATGCATTCGGAGATATGGACTTTAAAGTTGCAGGAACAAAAGATTTTGTTACTGCGCTCCAACTAGATACAAAGCTAGATGGAATCCCTGCAAAGGTTTTAGCCGCAGCTTTATTGCAAGCTAAAGAAGCTCGTCTGGCAATTCTCAATGTCATGAACGCAGCAATTGATCGACCAGATGAGATCAATCCGCTCGCGCCACGAATCATGAGCATCAAGATTCCAGTCGACCAGATTGGTGCAGTTATCGGCCCGAAGGGCAAAGTCATTAACCAGATTCAAGAAGAAACTGGTGCCGAAATCACAATAGAAGATGACGGAACAATTTACATCGGCGCAACTAATGGAACTGCGGCAGAGGCTGCCAAGACTCAGATACTTGGAATTGCCGACCCTAAGCTTCCAGAAGTAGGCGAGCGATATAACGGAACTGTAGTTAAGTTAGCTGCATTCGGAGCCTTTATTAATCTGCTTCCTGGAAAAGATGGTTTATTGCATATTTCTCAAATTAGAAAGATGCATGGTGGCAAGCGAATCGAAAACCTAGAAGATGTAATGAAGGTTGGCGATAAGGTGAATGTAGAGATTGGTGAAATTGATCCAAAAGGCAAACTTTCATTGATCCCAGTTCTAGAAGAGTCAGCGAGCGAATAGTTATGTCAATGCGCAAGACCGTACATTCAAGCGGCTTGCGCATTGTCACAGAAAAGATCCCGGATGTCCGAAGCGCAGCTTTTGGCATCTGGGTCAATGTTGGATCGCGTGATGAATCACCAAAAGTTGCTGGCACTTCACATTTTCTAGAGCATTTACTCTTCAAAGGGACTAAGCGACGTTCTGCTCTTGAAATATCGGCTGCTATTGAAGCAGTTGGTGGCGAGATGAATGCCTTCACAACAAAGGAATACACCTGTTTTTACGCGCGGGTAATTGATAAAGACCTACCTCTTGCAATTGATGTCATAACTGACTTAATAACCTCTTCGGTTGCTAAGCCCGATGATGTTGAGGCAGAACGAAAAGTTGTCTTAGAAGAAATTTCGATGCGAGATGATGATCCTTCTGACCTAGTCCATGATCTATTTGCTGAGACTTTTTTTGGCGATACACCCCTTGGAAGACCGATACTCGGATCAAATAAATCTATAAAGTCTCTTACAAGAAACTCAATATTTAATTATTATAAAGATAGATATCTTCCGCAAGATATTGTCATATCTATTGCAGGGAATTTTAAGCGCAGCAAAATTGTGAATCAGACAATCGATGCAATTTCCAAAGATGATTTCTTACTTAATGGCAATGGGAAGATCTCAATGCGAGAAGATACAAAGGCGAAGAAACAAAGTAAAAAGATTGGTTTGATCAAACAGGAAACTGAGCAAGCACATCTATTTTTAGGAGTCGATGGAGTTTCCAGAAGCGATTCGCGCCGATTTGCGATGAGTGTCTTATCGGCAGCGCTTGGCGGCGGCATGTCCTCGCGCCTCTTCCAAGAGATTAGAGAGAAACGCGGCCTGGCTTATTCGGTTTACTCATACGCACAACAGTTTGCTGGCGCCGGAATGATCGGATTTTATGCCGGATGTAATCCGAAGAAGGCAATCGAAGTTGTCTCTTTGATTAGAGAAACACTTCATGATGTTGCTGCTAATGGTCTTACTCACGAGGAACTTGAGCGTGCCAAAGGCGCCGTAAGTGGTTCACTTGTTTTGAGTCAGGAAGATACGGGCTCTCGTATGAGTCGAATCGGCAAGAGTGAATTGGTACTTGGTGAGGTTCTAAGCTTTAACGAGATCTTGAATGAGATTTCTCAAGTAAATGGCAGTGATATACGCAGACTCGCTGAGGAGTTCTTGACCAAAGAACCATCACTTGCAGTTGTGGGACCATTTACTCGAGAATCTACCTTTGAGAAGGCGATGAGGTAATGGCGATAAGAATTGCAGTGGTTGGCGCAAAAGGTCGAATGGGCCAAGAAGTCTGTCGCGCTATCAAAGGTGATAAAGATTTGGAACTAGTTGCAGAAATTGATTTGAATGACTCATTAACTAGTGCTTTAGAAAGCAAGGCTGACGTAATAGTTGATTTTACCAATGCTGCCGCAGCAGCAAAAACTGCCGAATATGCGATTGCCAATGGCATTCATCTTGTAATTGGAACAACGGGATTTGATAAAGAAAATTTAAATCAGATTAGGAACTCTCTTGCTAAATCACCAAAGACTGGTGTTCTCGTTGCTCCGAATTTTGCGATTAGCGCAGTTCTAATGATGCAATTTGCAGCGACTGCAGCAAAATATTTTGAATCTGCTGAAATCATAGAGTTCCATCACCCAGAAAAACTTGATGCACCTAGCGGTACTGCAATACGAACCGCAGAGATGATGACTGAATCACGAAGTGCAGCTAACAGGGCGCCGATGCCAGATAAAACTTCAAAATCTATTCCCGGGGCACGTGGTGGAAAGGTGGGAGATATTCCAGTTCATTCAATTCGAATGGCCGGAATGGTTGCGCACCAAGAAGTTATTTTTGGAGAAATGGGCGAGACCTTAACCATTCGTCACGATTCGCTAGATCGTTCTGGTTATATGCCAGGAGTTCTACTCGCCTGTAAAGAGGTGTCTAAGCATCCAGGATTACGTATCGGTTTAGAGAGTTACTTAAAACTAAGTTAGGAGAGATATGTCAGAGCAAATCACAATGTACGGTGCGGAGTGGTGTGGAGATTGCCGCCGTTCCAAGCGGTTCCTAGACTCTAATAACATCAGTTATAACTATATTGATGTGGAAGCAGATCAATCGGCTTCAGATAAAGTCATTGAAATCAATGGCGGGATGCGATCCATTCCAGTAATTCTTTTCTCTGATGGCACACATTTAACTGAACCCTCAGATAAAGATTTGCAAACAAAACTTGAATCACTCGGAGTTATGTAGTTTCTTGTAGATTTCATACCACGTAACACTAAGTAAAGATGCCAAGATTATCGCTGCATACTGAGCCAGATTCAATTTGGCTAGATTAAATGAATCGATTAGAAATGGAACGTTCAGAAGTGCCATCAAAATTCCGATAGATAGGGCAATAATAGGAAAAATCGCGGGATTATTTCTCCGTCTAAAAGAAGAAATGATGCTGAGGCGTTGTGAACGGTTACTAAGTACTAAGAGAATATTTGAAAGGAGCAAAGTTCCATAAGTTAATGACCTGCTCAACTCTTCTGAATCGTAATTTGAAAGTGAAATTAAATACATCAAGAATGTGACGACAAGAACGGAAAGACCTTGGAGTATGCCAATCGTTACTTCCCTGGTGCCAATCAAAGAATGGGATTTACTACGAGGCAATCGCTCCATATTTTTCTGATCTGGTTCTTCCGCTTCGAAAACTATTGAGGAGGCAGGATCAATTATCACTTCTTGA
>JBJSWS010000102.1:0-1030 GCA_046085985.1 Actinomycetales bacterium | reverse complement strand
GGTGAAAGTAGATTTCCATTCTTATCAACACATACTGCAGCAATCAATCGACCGCCACCGCTCATTATCAATTCGGATATGAGTGAGCATTCGGCACAGAGCGTTAATCCATAGCTAGCGTTTTCAACATTACATCCGCTAATAATCCTGCCGTCATCAACTAGCGCTGCTACACCTACTGGAAATTTCGAATACGGCGCATATGCCTTCTTCATTGCAGCAGTTGCATCGCTCTTTAGCTGCTCCCAATTAATCATTTTTACTCCTAACGTGGGAAACCTGCGGCAACTCCACCATCTACTGGAATAACCGCACCAGTAGTTCTGGAAGATTCATCAGAGAGAAGGTATGCAACGGATTTTGCAACATCTTCACTACGAACTCGAGCTTTCAAGATATTTCGTTTCGCATAAAAATCTTCAAACTCTTCTGGCTTAACTCCATGTTCTTTAGCGCGTTGTTCGCGAATGCCACCCTCCCAGAGCTTGCTGTTATCAAAGACAGCATCAGGATTGAGCGCATTTGCACGAATTCCAATGGGACCGCCTTCAAGTGCAGCGATTCGCATTAACTGAATCATTCCCGCCTTTGAAACTGAGTAACCGCCAAATCCAGCTCCTGGTGCGAAGGCATTTTTACTTGCGATGTAGACCAGACTGCCACCCATGCCTTGCGTGCGCATCGCTTGGATTCCATATTTAGTAAGAAGGAATGCGGAAGTTAGATTTATTTCAAGACCTTTACGCCATTGTTCAGGTGAGAGTTCTTCTAGCGTTCCCGGAACCCCAATTCCAGCATTGAGAACGAGTCCATCTAAACCGCCAAAATTAGAAATGGTTTCTGAAATAGTTCTGCGAGTTACTTCTTCGCTGCTTTGATCGCCTTCAATTAGTAACGGCGCAGCAAGTTTACGATCGGCAAATTCTTTTGCGGTGGCCTCGAGACCAGATTTATCAAGATCTGCAAGGGCAAGATTTGCACCAAGTGAAGCAAGATAAAGCGCGATTCCGCGTCCGATGCCACTGCCTGC
>JBJSWS010000101.1:0-401 GCA_046085985.1 Actinomycetales bacterium | reverse complement strand
CTTTCGGTGACTCGGATTCCATCTACAACAGTTTCAACTATCTGTTCATGTTTGATTTTGATACCGCTACCGGTCTTCCAAGTGTTAACAATCTTGGTGTTATTAGCGCGACGAATTACTTGGGTATTTGTTCTAGTTAGTTCGCGCAGACCCCACTCATCCCATTTCTCTGCAATGTGACCGATTAAGTCATTATCTGTTGGGGCGCGCCAGAGCGTAAGTTGCGGCGCAACGATGGCATAGGGAATCAAAATCAAGCCTTCGGAAGATACAAATTCGCTCTTCATCTTTACCGTTTTTGCTTTAGGCAACGGTTTTGCAGGCAATGCAAATTGGAAGTTTGATATTTCTGTTCCGGTATGGGCCCACGGGGTACTAAGTGAATGTTCTAAGGTGAAATT
>JBJSWS010000100.1:0-711 GCA_046085985.1 Actinomycetales bacterium | reverse complement strand
TCTTGCTCCAGAGATACTCAGCAGTTCCAATGCCATCGATAGTGCGCTCCATGGTCATTTCAAAAAGAATTGCACCGATAACACGATTGCCATTAAATGAAGGTGACTTGATTAAGCGAGAACGCATTTCATGAATTCGATCAAACATCTCTGCTTCATTTGAATAAGAACTCTCATCAAGTCCATATTGCAGAAGGGCCTTTGGAGTACTGCCACCGCTCTGATCAAGGGCGGCAATAAATCCCTTGCCTGACTTCATCTGCTGCAGCATCTCGTTATTCATGGTTCTCCTATTGGTTATCTTGAGTTCATTCTAATGGGCTAATTTCCAGTCATAAAATCCACGCGATACGGTACGCCTATGGCAGATAGCAGTTTTGATATCGTCTCAAAAGTAGATCGAATGGAGCTTGATAACGCTTTAAATCAGGCATCCCGTGAGGTTGCTACGAGATTTGATTTTAAAGATACTGGTGTGAAAATCGAGATATCTGGCGAGCGGATTTTGGTTGAAGCCGAAACTGAAGAGCGTGCCAAAGCTGCGCTTGAAGTATTAAAAGAGAAGATGATTAAGCGAAATGTTTCCCTCAAGCACCTTGAAATTAAGGATCCGGAGCAGAGTGGAAAAGTATTTAAGATTTTTGCACCCATCAAAGAGGGTATTTCAACAGAAAACGCAAAGAAGATTACGAAGCTCCTTAAGGATGAGGG
>JBJSWS010000099.1:0-4565 GCA_046085985.1 Actinomycetales bacterium | reverse complement strand
GTTGCAGGTTCTGCATTTGGTCGCGTCCGAGCCCTGATGGATGAATTTGGTAAGGCCGTTGAAATTGCCGGACCTCCTCGTACAGTTCAAGTTCTTGGATTTACCTCGGTCCCGAGCGCCGGAGATAACTTCATAGTGGCTCCTGAAGATCGAACTGCTCGCCAAATTGCAGAAAAGCGACAAGCTGGGGAAAGACATGCAGCTCTTGCCAAGGCAAGGAAGAAAGTTTCGCTAGAAGATTTCCTAGAGAAGTCAAAAGTAACTACTTTAAATCTTATTCTTAAGGGCGACGTAAGTGGATCAGTCGAAGCACTTGAAGATGCGCTAGTTCAACTCGATGTTGGTAGCGAAGTTGATTTGCGAGTAATTCACCGTGGCGTTGGTGCTATTACCAAGAGCGATATCACTCTGGCCTCTGCATCTGGTGCTGTAGTAGTTGGTTTTAACGTGAAGCCAGAACCTCAGACTGCAACATTTGCTGATGAAGAAGGAGTTGAAGTTCGGTTCTACTCTGTTATCTACAAAGCAATTGAAGAGATTGAAGCTGCACTCAAAGGACTCCTCAAGCCAGAATATGAAGAGGCGACAATTGGCGCTGCTGAAGTTCGCGAAGTATTTAAGTCCAGCAAATTTGGAACTATTGCTGGTTCCTTGGTCACTTCGGGAATTATTAGAAGGAATGCAAAGGCGCGAGTATTACGCGATGGCGTTGTTGTTGGCGATAATCTTGCAATTGAGTCATTGCGCAGATTTAAAGATGATGCGACTGAAGTTCGTGAGGGATACGAGTGCGGTATTGGCCTTGGATCTTTCAAAGATATCCAAGTTGGTGACTCGGTCGAAGTCTTCGAGATGCGCGAGAAGAAGCGTGCATAATGGGAAATTCGCACCGCGCAGCTAAGGTAGCCGATCGAATTAAGGTTGTGGTTGCACAGGCACTTGAGACCAAGATTAAAGATCCAAGACTTGGTTTTGTGACGATTACAGATGTCCGAGTAACAGGCGATCTGCAGCAAGCCTCCATCTTCTATACGGTTTTAGGTGATGACGAAGCGAGAGATAACACCGCAAAAGCTTTAGAGAGCGCAAAAGGTTTGCTGCGAACTGAAGTCGGACGTGAATTAGGAACCAGAATTGTTCCTACGCTCTCCTTCTTTGTAGATGCTCTATCTGAAACCGCAAGAAACTTTGAAGAATTACTTGACCAAGTTAGAAAACACGATGAAGAAATTGCACACTTGCGGGACACTGCAAAGCCAATAGGTGGAACTGATCCGTACCGAACACATCGAGTCCATGAATCAGAATGAGTTCCGAACACGGTTTTCTAGTAATCGATAAGCCATCTGGCATAACCAGCCATGATGTTGTTGCAAAATTACGGCGTAGATTAAATACAAAACAGGTTGGACATGCTGGGACTCTTGATCCCATGGCTACAGGCGTGCTCGTAATAGGAATCAATAATGCAACTAAGTTCCTTCAATACATCGTAACTGGAAAGAAAAGGTATACGGCGACAATTAGATTAGGAATTTCTACTGTTTCCGATGATAAAGATGGTGAAATAATTTCCACGGCAGATTGTAATTTGATTACAGACGAAGATATCAAACTCGAATTAAGGAAATTCGTCGGAACTTTCAATCAAGTACCAAGCTCTGTGTCAGCTAAAAAAATTGATGGAGAACGAGCCTACGATCTAGTGCGCAAAGGCAAAACTGTTGAACTATCACCTAAAGAAGTGACGATTGATGATATTCGTATCCTGTCGATACGAAGGAATGAACATTTGGATATAGATATCGATGTGACTTGTTCGGCAGGTACGTATATTCGAGCGATAGCTCGGGATCTTGGTATGGCTCTAAAGGTAGGCGGGCATTTAATTGCATTACGAAGAATTGAAGTCTCGCCTTTTTCAATGGCAGAGGCCCAAGATGTTGAAAGTGCATCAGTACTTCCACTTTCGAGTGAAGTCGCAAAGTTTATGAAGACCAGGAGTTTGAGTTTCGAAGAGATTTCAGAGATTAGATTTGGTAGGCGGATTGAGAAATCGCAGATGCCAGGCTTAGTTGCGGCACTCTCGCCCAGTGGTGAAGTGGTTGCAATACTGGAGAATCGTGAAGATAAAGCCCAACCCATCACGGTCTTTAACTCATGAAAGAATTGAGCCAATGAGTAAGAGAATTGAGATAACTTGGCACGACCAGCCAATTGCCGGCGCTGTTGTTGCAATTGGCAACTTCGATGGCGTTCATAAAGGCCATCAGCAGATAATTGAGACTGCAAAAGGATTTAATCTGCCGATAGTTGCGCTTACTTTTGACCCGCATCCAGCAAGTGTTGTGAATCCATCACATATTCCAAATGAACTTCTCACGCTTTCCGAACGTATTCAGTATCTCAAGATGGCTGGTGTCACCAGTGTTGCGGTCATCAAATTCACAGAAACTTTCTCAAAATTATCTCCCAAGGAATTTGTAACTGAAGTTTTGATCGATGAACTCTCTGCTTCAGCTGTGGTTGTGGGAACTAATTTCCGTTTTGGAAACCGTGCGGCTGGCGACGTAAAATTCCTTAAGGAGAATTTAAAGATAGAAGTAAAAGCAATCAATTTAGAGTTTGAACTTGGTACTTCCGTTTCATCGAGCAGAATAAGAGATGCCATTTTGGGTGGAAATATCGAAATCGCGCGCGAACTTCTTACCCGACCGCATGCCTTATCAGGAGTTGTTATACATGGTGAAAAACGGGGACGTGAAATTGGATATCCGACGGCAAATTTAGCGATGGCGCCTAATGCCACAGTTCCATCGGATGGCGTTTATGCAGGTTGGCTAACTGTCGAAAATAATAAATGGCCTGCCGCAATTTCAATTGGGACAAATCCAACATTTGAAGGCGCCAGGAGTCGACAAGTTGAGGCATATGCACTTGATCAAAAAGATTTAGATTTGTATGACAAAGTAGCTAAAGTTGAATTTGGTTGGCGCTTACGTGACACAATCAAGTTCTCAGGACTTGAACCACTACTTGCCCAAATGAAAATTGATTGCGATAAAGCTCGCGAATTAACCCAGTTTTAAGCGGGATTTTCCGCTGGATTTCGCGGAAGTAGTTAGCGCTGGTAGATTTTGGCACTCAAGCGAGAAATCGTGCATTCGTGATTTAGACCGAGGGCCCTCGTGAAAGATGTAAAGGAAGTTCGACATGGCACTTACAAATGCCGAAAAGAAAGAAGTAATTAACAAGTATGGCGCCTCTGCATCAGACACAGGTAGCCCTGAATCTCAAGTTGCATTACTTTCTAAGCGCATTGATCAATTAACTGAGCACCTAAAGACAAATAAGAACGACCATCACAACCGTCGTGGCTTGTTACTTCTTGTAGGTCGCCGTCGCAGAATTTTGCAGTACCTTGCAAAGAAAGATATCGCACGTTATCGCGCGATTATCGACAAGCTCGGCATTCGCCGTTAGTTTGTAAAAATTTAAAAAACTTCGCGGGCTAGTTGGCTGGTCCTCGGTGGTGGCTTCCGGATGATTGCCGTGAGCTTCGATCGAAGATCCATTCTCTAGTTGCCGCGAAGAGTTAGAGAATAGGAGAGACCCATGGAGGGTCAAGACGTTAAGTATGCCGTTGCAAAAATAGATAACGGCAAATTCGGAAAACGAGAAATTCGTTTTGAAACCGGCCGCCTCGCGCGCCAAGCAGCAGGAACCGCTGTTGTTTATTTGGATGATGAAACTATGTTGCTTTCTGCAACAACAGCTTCAAAAAATCCTAAGGATCAATTTGATTTCTTTCCTTTGACAGTCGACGTTGAAGAGAGAATGTATTCAGTTGGTCGAATTCCAGGTTCATTTTTTAGACGAGAAGGACGTCCTTCAGAGGATGCAATTCTTACCTGTCGTTTAATTGATAGACCATTAAGGCCTTCGTTTATCAAAGGACTTCGCAACGAAGTTCAAATAGTTGTAACAGTTATGGCTTTGGATCCAGATCATATGTATGACGTAATCGCTATTAACGCGGCATCTATGTCTACCCAGTTAGCTGGACTTCCATTTTCAGGTCCAATTGGTGGAGTACGCGTTGCGCTAATTGATGGTCAGTGGGTTGCTTTCCCAAATCACAGCGAATTAGAGCGAGCGACCTTTGACATGGTCGTTGCTGGTCGAATTGCTGGCGATGATGTTGCAATTATGATGGTTGAAGCAGAGGCGACAACGAAGACAATTTCGTTAATTGCCGATGGTGCCGGCGCTCCGACAGAAGAAGTTGTTGGCGCAGGTCTGGATGCAGCAAAACCATTCATCCGCACACTCTGCGAAGCTCAAATGGAGCTAGCCAAGGTTGCGGCAAAGCCAACTGCAGAATTCCCAGTATTCCTTGATTACCAGGATGATGTTTTTGCAGCCGTTGAAGCAGAAGCTAAGAAGCCGCTTGCAGATGCGCTAACAATCGCAGGCAAGCAAGATCGCGAAAATAAACTTGATGAAATCAATAAGTCAGTTGTTGAGAAAGTTTCAGCACAATTCGAAGGACGCGAAAAGGAAGT
>JBJSWS010000098.1:0-2355 GCA_046085985.1 Actinomycetales bacterium | reverse complement strand
AGCCTTTAACCAAACAGGAATTAGTGATTCTACGTCGACTGGATACAGAATTGCCCATTTCTCAAATTGCAAAGGCGCTCTCGATATCCAAGAACACAATTAAGACTCATCTCAAGAGCATCTACCGTAAATTGGCCGCAGAATCTCGTCATGATGCAGTTATTAAAGCTAGGGAGTTGATGCTTCTCTAGATTTGCTTTGGAGCCCCCCGTCAGGATTGAACTGACGACCTTCCGCTTACAAGGCGGATGCTCTACCACTGAGCTAGGGAGGCGTAAGGCGCCAATTATGGCAGGCGAATAAATAATTTTTGAACGAGGGTAGATTTACCCTGAAATGAAGACTCCAGTTTGGCTTAGCCCCGAGACAACATCGGTAAATCGCCTGCCGATGCTCAATATCGGTCACTTGATGACGATTTCGCTCGACGGCGAATGGAATTTTCAATTACTGGATAACCCGGATCAAGAACCAAGTAAACGTTGGCAATCTATTCCAGTCCCCGGTCTTTGGACGATGGTAAATGGCGAACAACCATTTGGAGATAAGCCAATTTATACAAATGTACAAATGCCATTTGAGGAATTACCACCGGTTGTTCCATCCGAAAATCCAACTGGAATTTATGAACGTGAATTTACTTTGCCAACCTCTTGGGAAGGCAAACGAGTAGTTCTTTCACTTGGCGGATTTGAATCGGTCGCAATTATTTATGTAAATGGCGATGAAGTAGGTGTTGCAAAAGATTCTCGGTTAGCTTCGGAGTTCGATGTAACAGATTATGTACATACCGGTTCTAATGAGATTCGGATAAAGGTAATTAAATGGTCTGATGCCACATTTATCGAAGACCAAGATCAATGGTGGCATGGTGGAATAACTAGATCCGTAAAGCTATATGCAACAGAAGAAGTTTTTATTGAACGTCTTTACACCACACCAGGTCTAGCAAGTGATAACAAAACTGGAACTCTTAATATTCGCGCAAATATCAATTCGATAAAAGGTGCTCAGATTGCCAACTATAAGTTACGTATCAAGGTTGTTGGTATAAAGAGTGCAACTAAAAGCATTCCGGTAATTTCAAAGGCTGCACCGCAATGGACTGAAAAATCCGCTGCTGAACAATTAGCTGGCAGCGATTATTTCCATGGAACTTATTGGCAAGGCAATATGCCAAAGGCAAAATACGAAGCATTCTTGGCAACCGAACCAGTTATTCCAGGCCCACTTGAAGTTGAAATTAAAGTGCCAAATATTTCACCCTGGAGCGCAGAATCTCCCAAACTTTATGATTTAGAGATTGAACTTGTTGATCCAACTGGTCAAGTTATCGAGATAACCAACCAGAAAGTTGGATTCCGCAGGACGCAAGTAGTTGGCAATCAGTTCTTAGTAAATGGCCAACCAATCATCTTTTATGGCATCAATCGCCATGATTTCCATCCAGTAACCGGCCGAGTCCTTGATCGAGACTACATGCTTCAGGATCTACTTGAATTAAAGCGCTGGAACTTTAATGCGGTACGAACCTCGCATTATCCAAACGATCCCGCTTTCTTAGATTTATGTGACGAACTTGGTTTTTATGTAATTGGTGAGGCAAATATTGAATCCCATGCTTTCCAAAATACGTTATGTAACGATCAGAAATATCTAAATGCTTGGGTAGATCGAGTAGCTCGCATGGTGCAACGCGATATCCATCATCCATCTGTTGTGATGTGGTCACTTGGAAATGAATCCGGAGCCGGTTTAAATCACCGCGCAGCTGCGGCATATGCCAGAAATTTTGATCCAAGTCGCCCACTTCATTACGAAGGCGCAATTCGAGGTAACTGGACAATAAATCACGATCTAACTGATGTTGTCTGTCCCATGTATCCAGATATTGCAGCAATCATTTCTTACGCAAAATCCAAGAAAGCAGATCGCCCTTTAATTATGTGCGAGTACTCCCATGCCATGGGAAATAGCAATGGCACTATCTCGGAATATTGGGAAGCAATTCATTCACTAGAAGGTCTGCAAGGTGGATTTATCTGGGAGATGTGGGATCACGGCTTAAATCAAACGTTGGAAGATGGCACGGTTCGCTCTGCATATGGCGGTGATTACGGCGAAGTTAAACATGATGGAAACTTTGTTTGCGATGGCATGTTCTTTGCTAACCGCGCTCCAAAACCAGCCCTCCAAGAGTTTCGCCAGATTGCCTCACCAATTTCAATTAAAGCAAAGAATGCAAAGACCGGTCGCTTTGAAATATATAATAAACAATTCTTTAACGATACGCGTACTTTTAAGATTCGCTTTGAAATCACGGTAAACGGCAAGATAGCCATTAGTTCAGAGTTA
>JBJSWS010000097.1:0-1419 GCA_046085985.1 Actinomycetales bacterium | reverse complement strand
TCTAAATACCACCAAAGGCGTCACTCATAAATCCATAATCGCTTTCGAAGCTGAAGATACCAAGAACAAAATGGCGCTCGAAGTTGCAATGCAATGGAACAACGGATTTACCGAATCGGTTTATACCTTTGCTAACACCATCAATACCCAAGAGGGTGGCACCCACGAAGAGGGTTTTCGCACCGCACTAACCTCAATTGTTAATAAATTTGGCGAAGAGTGGGGCTATATCCGAAAGAAAGAAGATCGCTTAACCGGCGATGATATTCGCGAAGGTTTAACCGCAATTGTTTCGATAAAAATTGCAGAACCACAATTTGAAGGACAGACCAAAACCAAACTTGGAAATACCGAAGCAAAATCTTTTACCCAAAAAGCTCTAAATGATTCAGTAACTGGTTGGTTTGAGAAAAATCCACCAGAAGGAAAAGAGATCATCCGCAAAGCAATCGATGCGGCCACAGCACGTATCGCTGCTCGTAAAGCCCGTGATTTATCAAGATCTCGCAAAGGTTTATTAGAAGGCCGTGGCATGCCAGGAAAGTTAGCTGATTGCCAATGGACCGAACCAGAGAAGTGCGAGCTTTATATCGTCGAAGGTGATTCAGCAGGTGGTTCCACAAAAGGTGGCCGCGATTCAAGATTCCAAGCAGTCCTTCCAATCCGCGGCAAGATTCTTAATGTTGAAAAAGCTCGTATTGATCGCGTCTTACAAAATAACGAAGTTCAAGCGCTAATAACCGCACTTGGTACAGGTATTCATGATGATTTTGATATCGCAAAACTTCGCTATCACAAAGTCATTTTGATGGCCGATGCTGATGTTGACGGCCAACATATCCGTACACTTCTTTTAACTTTACTTTTCCGATTTATGCGCCCACTAATTGAAGGCGGTTATGTTTATTTAGCTCAACCACCCCTTTACAAGATTAAATGGGGCGGCAAAGAACCAGTTCAATATGCATTCTCTGATAAAGAACGAGATGGTTTTATCAAGATTGGAACTGATTCTGGTAAACGACTTCCTAAAGAAGATGGAATCCAACGCTTTAAAGGTCTTGGTGAAATGCCAGCTAAAGAGCTCTGGGATACCACGATGGATCCAAGCAATCGCGTCTTAATTCGCGTAACACTTGAAGATGCAGCCGCAGCCGATGATTTATTCTCAGTACTAATTGGTGAAGATGTAGAACAACGCCGCCAATTTATTCAACGTAATGCTAAAGATGTTAGGTTCTTGGATATCTAAATGGAAACTGAAAAATCATTCGATAAGGTCGAATCTGTCGACCTACAAGTCGAGATGGCCCGTTCTTATCTTGATTATGCGATGTCGGTCATTGTTGGTCGCGCCCTTCCAGATATCCGTGATGGTCTAAAACCAGTTCATCGCCGCGTTCTCTACGCTATGTACGA
>JBJSWS010000096.1:0-1531 GCA_046085985.1 Actinomycetales bacterium | reverse complement strand
CGCAATTATCGCTTCCAAAATTTGATGGCCAATCTTCTTGCCGCGTTGATTCTCTAGAACTGCGACGGTTCGAACTTCACCAAGATCTTCCCAAAGTACGTGTAAAGCACCGCAACCAACAACTTCACCAGCTTCTTCTGCAACAAAGAATTCTTGAATATCTTCATACAAAGTTACAGTTTCTTTTGTAAGAAGACGACGTTCTAGAGTATAGAGATCAATTATCTTGCGAATCGATTTAATATCCGCAGTTCTTGCTGGACGAATCATGCTTCTGGTTTTACTAGTGGGAAGAGAATTGTTTCGCGAATTCCCAAGCCGGTAAGAGCCATTAGCAATCGATCGATTCCCATTCCCATTCCGCCCATTGGTGGCATGCCATGCTCCATCGCACGGAGGAAATCTTCATCAACCTGCATCGCTTCCAGATCACCTTTTGCACCGAGCTTTGCCTGCTCGACTAGGCGATCGCGTTGAATAACTGGATCGATTAACTCCGAATATCCGGTCGCTAATTCAAAGCCATCAATATAAAGATCCCACTTCTCGGCAACACCTTTGCGCTCGCGATGCTCGCGAACTAGGGGCGAAGTATCAACTGGATAGCCCATCACAAATGTTGGCTCGATCAATTTATCTTTATAAACAAATTCAAAGATCTCTTCCGTTAACTTACCGGCAATCCATTTTGGATCGACTTTTAGGCCAATTTGATGGGCAATTTTCTTTAGATCATCAAATTTTGTTTCTGGCGAAACTTCACTGCCGACCGCGCTGGAAATTACTTGGTAGAAATCCACTTCTTTCCAAGTTCCACCCAGATCACTCTCGCGACCATCATGATGTTTTACTTTATGCGAACCAAAGACAGCTTTTGCAGAGTTCTGAACAAGTTCGCGGGTTAAATCTTTCATGCCGCGCCAATCTGAATATGCCCAATACATCTCGAGCATTGCAAACTCTGGCGAGTGGCTGGAATCTGCTCCTTCGTTACGGAAGTTGCGATTAATTTCAAAGACTTTTTCGATGCCACCAACCACGCAACGTTTTAAGAATAGTTCTGGTGCAATTCGAAGAAATAGCTCCATGTCATAGGCATTGGAAAGAGTTTTGAAGGGACGAGCTGCGGCGCCACCATGCATAACCTGCAACATTGGGGTTTCTACTTCGATAAAACCTTGCGTATCTAAGGTTTGCCGAAGTGATTTCATAACAACTGGCCGAGTTCTGGCATTTTCCCGTGCTTCTGGTCTAACAATTAGATCGACATAACGCTGGCGGACGCGAGTCTCCTCATTAAGGGGATTATGTTCATTTGGCAGCGGTCGCAATGCTTTTGCCGCAAGTTGGTAACTTTCAGTAAGAATTGATAGCTCGCCACGCTTTGAGGTAATTACTTCACCAGTAACGCTGACGATATCGCCGATATCGATATCAGCTTTACTGGTGAAGTAATTACTTCTAAGCGTGGCGAGCTATCAATTCTTACTGAAAGTTACCAACTTGCGGCAAAAGCGTTGCGACCGCTGCC
>JBJSWS010000095.1:0-5658 GCA_046085985.1 Actinomycetales bacterium | reverse complement strand
GAATTCGACCACACCCGATCTGGACCGTGCACCAATGACAACTTCAGCCACATCAGAAACAAGCACCGTCTTGCCTTGCTCCGCTTTGATCACAACTTGGCCGATATCACTGATCTGGTGAAAAATACCCATACCCCTTATGACCAGTGCCTCATCGCCACGTCGCACAAAACCCCCACCGACATTGGCCGAATTGTTCATAAGCGCTTCGCTGACCTGATCGATGGCCAACCCGTATCGCCGCAGTTCATGGGGATCAACACGAACCTGGTACTCCTTGATGGTGCCGCCAAAACTCACGACATCGGCGACATTGGGCACGATCCGAAGAGCATGAATAATTGAGGCAAAAAGCCGGGGAATTTATGAAGCTCCTGGTATGGCCCTCTTATTTATCGCCTACGAAAGACTTTTAACAGCAATACATAACGAAGATACATTGGCAAATTATTTTTCAGAAGGAAGAAGACTGGGACGTTTACTTTACGAAGGCCGATGGTTTGATCCACAATCTTTGATGCTCCGCGAATCCTTAACGCGCTGGGTGGCTTCAACTATCTCGGGAACAGTGACATTGCGGTTACGTAGAGGAGATGATTACTCAATAATCGATACCCAGGGTGATGAATTTTCTTATCAACCTGAACGGCTCTCGATGGAACGAACTTCTGAAGCCCCATTTGGTCCAGAAGATCGCATAGGCCAGTTAACGATGCGCAACCTAGATATTGCAGATACCCGAGCCAAACTTGAGAGCTATCGCAAGCAGGGACAGATTGGTAAAGGAAAGTTTGAACTCGCCGATCCGGAGTTGAGTTAGACTTACGCTGTTGTTTCCGGGGTCGGTGTAATTCCGAACCGGCAGTTAAAGTCTGCGACCCGCTAGCCGCCAGCTATCGGTGGATTTGGTGAAATTCCAGAACCGACGGTTAAAGTCCGGATGAGAGGGAACAATTCGCGCGATAGTCGCGCGTCTTTTTGCACCCCGGAAATCTTCCGGAGGTTGCGATGTACTCAGTTGAAGCGGCGATGCGTCGCGCTAACGAGTTATCACTTAATGGCCTCGGTCTCACATTTCCAAACCCAATTGTTGGTGCAGTTGTAATTGATGATTCTGGAAATTTAATTGGTGAAGGTTTTCACTCAAGATCTAATCAAGGTGCACATGCAGAAGTAAATGCGCTCGAAGTAGCCGGAGAAAGATCAAAGGGCGCAACATTGGTTGTAACTCTTGAGCCATGTAATCACCATGGTAAGACTCCACCTTGCACAGAAAAGATCATTGAATCTGGCATTAAAAAAGTAGTTTTTGGAGTAAGTGATCCAAATAAATTAGCAAGTGGCGGTGCAGCAACACTCTCAAACGCTGGCATTGAAGTCGTTGGTAATTTACTTGTAGACGAAGTTGAATTTGCCAATCGAGCTTGGTTGAAGAAGATACGCACTGGCAATGTCTACATCACATTGAAAATAGCTACCTCTTTAGATGGAAAGATTGCAGCGCAAGATGGCAGCTCCAAGTGGATTACATCAGAATCCTCTCGCGCCGATGTTGCTGTTCTGCGAAGTGAATGTGATGCCATTGTTACTGGAACCGGCACGGTACTTTCCGATAATCCTGCATTTACTGTGAGAAATGTAAATCGCAATGGAATTACTGAGTTTCAACCTGCTCGCATCGTGATGGGAGAACGTTTAATATCGGAAAGCGCTGAAGTTAGGAAAGGTGGCGCAAAAACTTATTTTCTTTCAAGCCACGATTTAACTAAATTAGCAAAACTTGCCACGGAAAATAATTGGAATCGGATACTGGTTGAAGCCGGTCCTACGCTTTCAACCGCCTTTTTACGATCTGGGTTAGTTGATGAAGTGTTTATCTACCAGGCACCTACATTCCTCGGTGGCGATAATTCAGCCGTAACAGATTTAGGAATTGCCAATATCAATGAGCGAATTGATTTTGACCTACATGAAGTTCAAGTTTTAGGTTCGACTGATAAAAATCTCCGAATTCACCTGTTGAAACGAGGTGCATAATGTTTACAGGACTTGTAGCAGATAAAGGCGAAATACTTAATTTGGATATGAAGAAAGAATCAGCGCTTATTACTATTAAGTCAAAGTTGCTTACTGATGTAAGGATTGGCGATTCCATTAGCGTAAATGGCGTCTGTCTAACTGTCATTTCAAAAACTCGTGAGTCATTTCAATCTGATGTGATGGTGCAGACTCTTAAGCTCACCTCTTTAGGAAATCTTAAAGTCGGCGATCCAGTTAACTTGGAGCTTGCGATGGCTGCGAATTCGAGAATGGGCGGTCATTTCGTTCAGGGACATGTCGATGGCATTGCTACTGTAAAAGAGAATTCGATTGGCGAAAAATGGAATATGTTTGTGATTGAGATTCCAAAAGAACTTGCTAAATATGTTGTAAATCAGGGTTCGATTACAGTCGATGGTGTTTCGTTAACCGTAGGAAGTATCTCGGAGAATGAAGTCACTCTATGGCTAATTCCAGAGACACTTGCGAAGACAAATTTAAGTTCCAGGATCCCAGGTAATCAGGTAAATGTGGAAGTCGATATTCTGGCCAAATATGTCGAACGCCTTATGAAGGCGGGTAAAGATGAGTAATCAAATCGCTCGCGCTATAAATAAATTTGCAGAAGGTGATTTCGTAATAGTTACTGATGATGCCGATAGGGAGAACGAGGGAGATCTTTTCCTCTTAGCAAGCGCTGCCACTGCAGAAAAGATTGGCTTTATGATCCGCTACACATCGGGCGTTATTTGCGTTGCTATGACAGAAGCGCGATCTCGAGAATTACACCTTCCACTAATGGTGAAAAATAATCAGGATACAAAACGAACTGCATTCACGGTTACGGTAGATGTTAAGCATGGCATTACAACTGGAATCAGCGCTCAAGAGCGCGCAAATACAATCAAAGCTCTTTCTGATCCGAATTCTCGCGCAGAAGACTTCATTCGTCCTGGACATATTTTTCCACTCATTGCAGTACCTGGTGGACTGGCGGAGCGACGCGGACACACAGAGGCAATCATTGAATTATGTTCTCGTGCAGGTAAAGAAGAAGTCGGTGTTATCTGCGAATTAGTAAATGAAGATGGATCGATGATGCGGGGCGATAATCTCTTTAAGTTTGCCGATGAACATCAGATTCCAATCATCACAATTGAAGAGCTCGCTAAAAGTTCCAAGAGTTCCTCTGCAAAAGTAAGAACTACGCTGGAGTGGGCGAAATTGCCACGAGGTGATCATGATTGGCAGATTGCCAGTTTTGCCGGAAAAGGCGGAGTCACTCACGCGGTACTTAAATTAGGAGATATTTCCAAGGAACAGGTATTGGTGCGAATTCACTCCGAATGCTTAACAGGCGATGTTCTAGGTTCACAACGTTGCGATTGTGGCGATCAATTGGCGAACTCCTTTGCCGAAATTAACCGTGCAGGCAGTGGGGTAATTATTTACTTGCGTGAACAAGAGGGTAGAGGAATCGGCTTAAGCGAGAAGTTAAAGGCGTATATATTGCAAGAAAACGGTATGGATACTGTCGATGCAAACTTGGCGCTCGGACACGAAGTCGACGAACGAGATTTTGCTGATGCTGCAGAAATTTTGAAAACCTTAGGAATTGATTCGGTAAAGTTATTAACGAATAATCCAGAGAAGGCAAAAGTTTTGATGGAATCAGGAATTACGACAAAAGTAATCCAATTGCCAGCAAATTCAAATCTTCATAATCTTAACTATTTACAGACTAAACGAGATCGATTGGGTCATTCATTACTAGAAGGAGATAACGGTGTCCGGAGTATCACCAAAGATAAATCTTAAAAATCTATCTAGTAAAAAGTTCAGCATTATTACTGCGCGCTGGCATAGCGAGGTTTGTGATGCCCTCGTTGCTGGTGCTAAGCGAGCCCTAGCGGATGCAAAAATCACAAATTTTGAAATCTTGGAAGTTCCCGGTTCATTCGAATTACCACTTGCTGCAAAGTATGCGCTAGAAAATGGCGCAGATGCTGCGGTTGTTCTGGGTGTTGTTGTACGCGGGGAGACACCGCATTTTGATTATGTTTGCCAAGGTGTCACAAATGGCGTAATGGATTTGTCCCTTGAACTTGGAAAGCCAATTGGTTTTGGTGTTCTTACTGTCGATAATGCTGAGCAGGCTATTGCAAGATCGGGAGTTGCAGGCAGCAAAGAAGATAAAGGTTATGACAGCACTGTGGCAGCGCTAGAACTACTTAGACTGCAAGACCAACTCGGTGATAGATTCGCGTAGTGATTCCGGCTGGCAAACGGTTCCGCGAAGCGCTTCGCGATGAATCACCGCTACAAATTGTCGGCACAATTAATGCAAATCATGCACTGCTAGCTAAAGCTGCTGGCTTTAAAGCAATCTACTTATCCGGTGGTGGAGTTTCCGCTGGTTCACTCGGTTTACCAGACCTTGGAATCCTTAGCTTGGAAGATGTCTTAATCGATGTGCGAAGAATAACTGCGGTCTGCGATCTGCCATTGTTAGTTGATATTGATACAGGGTTTGGGCCATCAGCATTTAATATTTCTAGAACTATAAAATCTTTAATTTCTGCTGGAGCAGCGGCCGCTCAGATTGAAGATCAAGTACTTGCAAAAAGATGTGGCCATCGGCCAAATAAAGAAGTTGTACCAACCGAAGAAATGGTTGATCGAATCAAGGCGGCAGTTTCAGCACGTGGTGATGACTCCTTTTACTTAATTGCTAGAACTGATGCAGTAGCTATCGAAGGTATTGATTCTGCGATTGCCAGAGCCAAGGCTTATATAAAAGCTGGCGCGGATGCAATTTTTGCAGAAGCATTAACCGATTTAGATTCTTACCGAAAGTTTGCAACGGAGGTTGATGCGCCAATCTTGGCAAATCTGACCGAATTCGGGTTGACGCCTTTGTTCAGCACCGCTGAATTAAAGTCGGCAAAAGTTGCTATGGCGCTCTACCCATTGTCAGCATTTCGAGCCATGAATAAAGCGGCAGAAAATGTATTTAAAGTAATAAGAAAAGAAGGCACGCAAAAGTTGATTGTAGATTCAATGCAAACTCGAGAAGAGCTCTACAAGTCAATTAATTATCATGAGTACGAGGCAGCTTTAGATAAATTCCAGAGTGAGCAGCGCGGGGAATGAGCGAGTTCAAACCTAAGAAATCTGTAGCACTTTCGGGAGTTCCGGCGGGAAACACCGCTCTCTCAACTGTCGGTAGAAGCGGTAACGATCTTCATTATCGAGGATACGACATCTCTGACCTAGCACTTAATTGTGAATTTGAAGAGGTTGCTTACTTGATTCTCTACGGAGAATTACCAACAACTACCCAACTTTCAAGTTATAAAGAGAAATTAGCCAAGCTGCGAGATCTGCCCCAGGCTGTTTTAACAATTCTCGAGAACATTCCAAAGAGTGCACACCCAATGGATGTAATTCGAACCGGAGTTTCAGCCCTAGGTTGTCATATTCCAGAACCAAATACCCATAGCGATAAAGATGCCCAAGATGTTGCAGACCGCTTAATTGCTTGTACGCCATCTATGCTTATTTATTGGTACCACTTTGCTTATCATGGGAAACGAATCTCGCTTGATACGGGAGCCA
>JBJSWS010000094.1:0-5854 GCA_046085985.1 Actinomycetales bacterium | reverse complement strand
TGATTCATCAAGAGTTCTGCATTCTTCTTATGCGTAGAAGTTGATGGAATCAACATATTATCTGACCAGAGCATTCCGCCTGATTCTGGGATAGCAAAATCAAATTTATTATCGTTCTCAGACTTGAGAATGAATAGGTCTCCGGACCATCCGATAACAGCTACCGCATCGCCATTTACCAGATCTTCAGAATAAGAATTTCCTTTGACTTTTCTGATGAAGCCATCAGCAATTTTGCCTTTTAGGAAATCGATTGCGTTCATGTACTGATCTTCAGAAAATGAACCAGAAGGATCTACACCTTGATATTGCATAATAATTCCGATTGTGTCTCGGAACTCAGAGAGAACCACAACTCGACCCTTATTTGCAGGTTTAAATAGATCTTCGATTGTTCGCACGCCGTTAGGAATTTTCTGCGTATTCCAACCAAAACCAGCAAATCCTGATTGCCAAGTTAAGGAGTAGTTACGGCCTTTATCAAAAGGAACATCGGCAAGGACGGCGCGAATATTGCCTTTATTTGGAATGTTATCTGGATTTAATTTCTGTGCGTAACCTTGTTCAATCCAGCGAGATGCCATCCAATCTGTTGGAGTTACGACGTCATATCCAATATCAGTACCAATCGAAAGTTGGCCCTGCACTTTTCCGTAAAATGAATTGTTGTCGTCAATATCTTCGGTATAAGTAGCGGTAATTCCAGTGGCCGCTTCAAATGCCTTAAGGGTTGGATACTCCTTTGTATCCTCATTGAAGTCCAAATAAAGTGGCCAGTTTGCCCAACGAACTATCTTCTCTTCATCGCTGACATCAACAACGCCTTCGGCCGAAGTATCCGAACCGCCAGTACCGCAAGCAGCCAAAGTTCCTGCGCCGACAACTGCGCCAGCGCCAACCAAGAGAGAACGGCGCGAAAGTTGCGCGCGAATCAGTGCTTGAGTTTCTGGAGCAAGTGAGTTGATATCTCTCTTCATCGTTCTTCTTTCTCTTGGAGTCTCTTGGTTTCCGTCAGTTAATTTATCAGGCGTTTAGGTTTGTCATTACGTGTTTGATGCGTGTGTACTCTTCAAATCCATAAGCGGATAGATCTTTACCGTATCCAGAATGCTTAAATCCACCATGTGGCATCTCGGCAACCATTGGAATATGGGTATTGATCCAGACGCAACCAAAATCAAAAGCTTTTGCCATCCTCATAGCGCGACCATGATCCTTAGTCCAGACGCTCGAAGCTAATCCATATTTAACGCCATTAGCCATACGTACCGCTTCTGCCTCGTCGGCAAATTTTTGAATCGTCATGACAGGTGCGAAAATCTCATTTTGAATCATTTCATCATCTTGTCGAAGATCTGCAACAACTGTTGGATTCCAGAAATATCCTGGTCGATCAACTTTGCTTCCACCCGCGGTAACACGAGCGTGGCCAGGAACTCGATCTAGGAAGCCTTGGACGCGTGATAGTTGGTTTGCATTATTTACCGGTCCAACGAGCACATCTTCTTCTGGCATACCGACCTTAATATTCGTCTTTGCCTGTTGCGATAAGAGCGTGACTACATCTTCATATGCGCTGGCTTCAACAATTACTCGAGTAGCCGCAGTGCAATCTTGACCAGCGTTAAAGAAGCCCGCGACGGCAATCCATTCGCAAGCGGCTTCCAAATTCGCATCATCAAAAATTACAACTGGTGCTTTGCCGCCAAGTTCGAGATGAACTTTCTTTAGATCTTTTGAAGCATCCTTGGCAACTTCCATTCCTGCTCGTACGGAACCTGTAATGGAAACGAATTGTGGAATTTCATGATCAACAAGTAGTCGACCTGTTTCGCGATCGCCAGTAACTACATTGATGACACCTTCTGGGAGAAACTCTTGCATAAGTTCTGCCATCCAAAGTGTTGAAACTGGCGTTGTATCACTTGGCTTTAGAACTACGGTGTTACCAGCAGCAATTGCCGGCGCCCATTTCCAAACAGCCATCATCATCGGATAATTCCATGGGGTGACTTGTGCGCATACGCCGATTGGTTCGCGACGTATAAATGATGTGTGACCTTTGAAATACTCAGCGGCAGATCGGCCCTCTAGGTTTCGAGCAGCACCTGCGAAGAAGCGGATCTGATCTAACATCGGACCGATTTCTTCTTGTCGAGTTACTGCAATCGGCTTTCCTGTATTTTCTGATTCAATCTTTATTAGTTCTTCTGATCTTGCTTCTATCGCATCTGCAATCTTATTTATGGCTTTCTGACGCTCTCCTGGAGTTGAGTCGCGCCAAGTCTCAAATGCTTTTTCAGCTGACTTCATCGCATCGTCGATATCTTTTGCATTAGATACTGGAGCTTTTGCAAATACCTGACCAGTTGCTGGATTAATTAAATCTTGAGTTTTATCAGATGATGATGGAACGCTTTTGCCGTTGATGAAGTTCTGTAAAGTCTTCACAAATTCCTCCAATAGCTTCTGGCTCTTTCAGCCACAGGCTTGGGAGTTTAGTTATCAGGTGCGCTCTCTATCAAGGACTCGGCGGCGGCAAGTTGTCCGCAGGCGCCATCGATTTCTCTACCTCGAGTATCACGAACTGTTACCGGAACTCCGTAACCTTCCAATATTCGGACAAACTCGCGTTCATCTTCTTTACGGGAGGCGGTCCATTTGGAGCCGGGAGTTGGATTTAATGGAATCAAATTGACGTGCGCATTTCGATTCTTGAGCAATCTTCCCAATAGATCTGCCCGCCAAGCCTGATCATTGATATCTCGAATCAATGCATATTCAATTGAATAGCGCCGCCCAGTCTTATCAGAATAATTGTCAGCAGCTTGTAAAACTTCTTTAACTTTCCAGCGGTTATTGATTGGAACCAAGGTATCTCGAAGCTCATCATCTGGAGTATGTAAAGAGACCGCCAAAGTGACTGGCACGCCTTCAGTTATCAATTTTTCAATACCTGGAACTAATCCAACTGTTGAGAGCGTTACGGAACGAGCACCGATTCCTAAACCATCTGGAGATGGAGCTGTAATGTTGCGAACACTTTGGATAACTGCGTTGTAATTTGCTAGTGGTTCGCCCATCCCCATGAAAACCACATTAGATAAACGAATTGGTCCACCTTTTAACTCTCCTGCTTCGCAAACTCTTGCGGCCGCAACAACTTGGGCAGTGATCTCTGCTGCAGTTAAATTTCTGGTTAGTCCAGCTTGACCGGTTGCGCAAAATGGACAATCCATTCCACATCCAGCTTGTGATGAGATACAGACAGTTGCTCTATCGCTGTAACGCATTAATACGGATTCGACTAAAACGCCATCATGAAGACGCCATAAATCTTTTCTTGTCTTGCCACCGTCGCAGGAAATAGAACGTACAAGTGTGAGTAGTGGTGGAAGGATTTTTTCTAAGACTAGCTCTCTTGCGCTTGCCGGAAAATCGCTCCAGGAATCTGGGTTGTCGTTATGGTGTTGAAAATAATGTGTGGCGATCTGATTTGCCCGAAAAGCAGGTAACCCAAATTCTTGTACCCAATTTCTTCTATCTGCTGCAGGAATATCTGCAAAATGTTCTGGGGTCTTAGCGCGCATTAGCCAAATCGCTTTAGTAATTCGATAACGCACCAGATAACTGGAGCTGCAATGAGGGCTGAATCGATTCGATCCAACATCCCGCCATGTCCCGGCAGAAGGGTTCCCATATCCTTCAGAGCAAGATCACGTTTAATCGCGCTTTCAATTAAGTCACCAACAGTTGCAGCTGCAACGCCGGCACAGCCTGCTAAGGCGCCAATTAATGGATGGTGTTCTAACAGATAATAGAAAGTTAAAGCGCCTCCCGCGGCAGTAAAAACTAAGCCGCCAATCAAACCTTCCCAAGTCTTCTTGGGAGAAATATTTTTTGCTAGTGGATGTTTTCCAATTAAGACGCCTGTCAGATAAGCAAATGTGTCATTAAGTCCTACCAGAATTACCAATGTGGAAATGTAAGCAAAGCCATCTCCAGATCTTGCAAGTAGAAAGATAAAGCCAGCAATAAACCCTGGATATAGGAGGGCGAAAGAAGTACCTGTCGCGTGCGTTACAAAACCTTCAGTACCTTTAACTAATTGTAGAAATAGCAGAGAAATAATGGCAATAACTATTGAGATGGAGAGTCCAGGTAATCCGGCAAACCATGCGCTTGCCAATACCGCTGAAGTAGCAATTGCTAACTGAAGAAAATTGACTTTGATACCGCGCGCCTGAAAAGCAGTACTTAATTCATGCAAGGCTATTAGAACTGCAACCATTACGAAGAGCGCAAAAAGGATTGGAACTAAAGCGATGGTGGAGAAAATAATCGTGAGCAATCCGAGTCCAACAAGAATTGAAGGAAATAGCCGGCGACCTGCGCGTTTATTTATCGCCTCATTTATGGAGTGCAAGTCACTCATGATCTGCTCGCAAGGCTAAACCTCGAGAAGTTCCGCCTCTTTATGCTTGAGAATTTCATCGATCTTGCCAACGTGATCTGAAGTTACTTTCTCTAACTCTTTCTCACCGCGCGCCAAATCATCTTTACTTACTTGACCATCCTTCTCAAGCTTCTCCATCGCTTCTTTGGCGTTACGTCGGATCGCACGGATTGAAACCTTAGATTCCTCCGCTTTACCTTTCGCGACTTTGATAAATTCTTTTCTCCGCTCTTCGGTTAGCTGAGGAAAGTTCACTCTAATAACATTTCCATCGCCGCCTGGATTTACACCCAAATCTGACTCTCTTATTGCTTTTTCAATCGAAGCAGTCGCTCCTTTATCGTAAGGAGTTATTAATGCCAGTCGAGCTTCCGGAACTTGTACGGTGGCAAGCTGAGATAACGGCGTTGCCGTTCCGTAATAATCCACCATAATTTTTGCAAACATAGATGGATGCGCACGACCAGTTCTGATCGCAGCAAAATCCTCTTTAGCAACTTCAACCGCTTTGTTCATCTTTGTATTCGCATCAGCAAGTACAGTTTGAATCGTCATGGCGCTCCTCTGCTGGTCCTAGTTGACCAGAGTTCCAATCGCTTCACCGCGCACGGCGCGCGCAATGTTTCCTTTTTCAAGGAGATTAAAGACAACTATTGGCAACTTATTCTCTCTGCAAAGACTAAATGCGGCTGCATCTGCAACTGCTAGCGACTTGGTCAATACTTCATCATAAGAAATCTGATCAAACTTTGTCGCATTTTTATCTTTTCGTGGATCAGATGAATAGACGCCATCCACTCCGCTCTTTGCAAGAAGTAGCGCATCTGCACCTATTTCTAACGCACGTTGTGCTGCAACAGTGTCGGTCGTGAAGAATGGCATTCCGGCACCGGCACCAAAAATTACAACTCTTCCTTTTTCCAAATGTCTGATTGATCTACGTGGAATGTAAGGTTCTGCGACTTGCCCCATAGTTATCGCAGTTTGTACTCGCGTATCAATTCCCTCTTTTTCCAGAAAATCTTGTAGCGCAAGACAGTTCATTACCGTTCCGAGCATTCCCATGTAGTCGGCACGACCTCTATCCATGCCGCGATTGGAAAGCTCTGCACCGCGGAAGAAGTTTCCGCCCCCTACCACAATTGCTATTTCAACATCTTTGGCAGCGGCTGCGATGTCCTTGGCGATTTCAGAAACGACATCTGGGTTGACACCCAGGGATCCTCCACCAAAGGATTCTCCGGAGAGTTTTAGTAATACCCTGCGCTTTTTCGCCACTTTTTCTCCTCCAAGAGCCGATCCCGAGGTCAATCCTAGGGGGAAAGCTAAAGGGGCCTGGCTATGCGCCAGACCCCTTGGAAGCTATGGTTTCTATGCCCCGACGCGGAAACGAACGAA
>JBJSWS010000093.1:0-2784 GCA_046085985.1 Actinomycetales bacterium | reverse complement strand
GCTCGCTCGCCATCACCGCAGGTAAACCACCTTCCAACCTCGGCATCTCTGCCACATCGAATTGCCCACCCACCCAACCCTTGTTTGCCTAGAAGCCGGGCGATGCGAATCGTCTCGCTTGCGCTCGACAACATTCGCTTTCGGCCCGGCTCTGAGGAAGAAGATTTGCGTAGGTCAAGGAGAGCGACGATTTGTGAGCGGGAATAGAGCCCCCTAGGCTTGGCGTTAGCACTCCCCGGGTGAGAGTGATAAGTCGCCCGAAGCCTAGATATGAAGGAGCTACAACGATGGCCATTGCCATTAAGCCACTAGAAGATCGAATCGTTATCAAGATCAGTGAAGCAGAAGAGAAAACTGCATCTGGTCTAGTTATTCCAGATACTGCAAAAGAGAAGCCACAAGAAGGCACCGTTGTTGCAGTTGGACCAGGACGCTTTGATGATGGCGTTCGTGTTCCAATGGATATCAAAGTTGGAGATGTTGTTCTTTATAGCAAATACGGCGGAACTGAGATTAAGCATGGCGGCGAGGAATATTTAGTTCTCTCTGCTCGTGACATCTTGGCAGTCATCGAGAAATAAATATGGCTAAAGGACTTCATTTCGACGAGAACGCTCGTCGCGGTATGGAGCGCGGAGTAAATATCCTCGCTGACACCGTAAAAGTAACTCTCGGCCCAAAGGGTCGTAACGTTGTTATTGGTAAATCATTTGGTGCACCAGTTATTACAAACGATGGTGTAACAATTGCAAAAGAGATCGAACTCTCTGATCCTGCGGAAAATATGGGAGCCCAACTTGTAAAGCAAGTTGCAGAAAAGACCAATGATGTCGCAGGTGACGGAACAACAACTGCAACAGTTCTTGCGCAAGCAATGGTTAAAGAAGGACTTCGTAACCTTGCTGCTGGCGCACAACCAATGGGAATCAAGAGCGGTATCGAAGCTGCCGTTTCTTCCGTTGTCGAAAAACTTCGTTCTAACTCAACCAAAGTCTCTGGCAAAGAACAGATTGCAGATGTTGCAACAATCTCTGCCCAAGATCGCGGAATTGGTGAGCTAATTGCCGAAGCGATGGATAAGGTCGGCAAAGATGGCGTTATCACTGTTGAAGAGTCTTCAACCACTGGTCTCGAACTCGAATTTACCGAAGGTATGCAATTTGATAAGGGTTACATCTCTCCATACTTTGTAACTGATCAAGATCGCATGGAGGCAATTCTTGAAGATGCCTACATCCTCATCTCTGCCGGCAAAATTTCGGCACTCTCTGACATCCTGCCCGTACTCGAGCAGGTTGCAAAGAGCAGCAAACCGCTACTAATTGTTGCCGAAGATGTCGAAGGCGAAGCGCTATCAACTCTAGTTGTAAATCGTATTCGTGGCGTATTTACCTCGGTTGCGGTTAAGGCTCCAGGTTTTGGCGATCGTCGCAAGGCGATGCTTCAAGATATGGCGATTCTTACCGGTGGCCAAGTTATCTCCTCTGAAATTGGTCTAAAGCTTGATCAAGTTTCATTAGATATGTTGGGTAAAGCTCGTCGAATCGTGATCACTAAAGATCACACCACAATTGTCGATGGCGCAGGCGCAAAGAAAGATGTAGAAGGTCGTATTGCAGAACTACGTCGCGAAATCGAAGTCGTTGATTCCGATTGGGATCGTGAAAAACTACAAGAGCGTCTTGCAAAACTCTCTGGCGGTGTCTGCGTAATTAAAGTTGGCGCACATACTGAAGTTGAATTAAAAGAGAAGAAGCACCGTTTAGAAGATGCCATCTCAGCAACTCGTGCAGCTGTTGAAGAAGGAATCGTTGCCGGTGGTGGCGCTGCATTAGTACATGCTGCGACCGTTCTTGATGATGATCTTGGTTACGAAGGTGATGCTGCAGTCGGTGTTCGTATCGTTGCAAAGGCATGCCAAGAACCACTTCGTTGGATCGCTGAAAATGCTGGCCAAGAAGGTTACGTTGTTGTTTCAAAGGTTCGTACATTGAAGAGCAACGAAGGCTTCAATGCCGCATCTGATGAATATGGCGATCTGGTTAAAGTTGGTGTTATTGATCCAGTTAAAGTAACTCGATCGGCACTTGCTAATGCTGCATCAATTGCCGCAATGTTCCTTACAACCGAAGCACTTGTATATGAGAAGCCAGAAGAAACAAAAGAAACTGCTGGTGGACATGGACATAGTCATGGTCCTGGTGGACATTCTCACTAATTGCGAAAGGGCCCGAATTTCGGGCCCTTTTTCATTACACTCGCCACTATGTCGACTCAAACCGTAAATGTCTCGCTAACTGTCTGGCTAATTACCTTTGCGGTAGTAAGCGTCGTAATTCTCTTCGATTTAGCATGGGCCTGGTATCGCAGAAATAGCATCACCAGCCTTCGAGAAGCAGCTACATGGACTGCAATTTATGTAAGCGCTGCGATTATCTTCGGAATCTCTATGCGCAGTTGGGATGGACCGACTGCCAGCGCTGAATTCTTTGCAGGTTGGATTACCGAATACTCACTTTCAATCGATAACTTATTTGTCTTCTTAATTATTCTAACTAGGTTGAAAATTGAGAAGGAAAAAGAACAGCTATTTCTTTTACTTGGAATCTTGATGGCGCTGGTCATGCGCGGAATCTTCATCATCGTTGGCGCGGCCGTTGTTGAACGCTTTGTTGCCATCTTCTTCCTCTTCGGTGCAATTCTGCTCTGGACTGCCTACAAACTAATTACTGAAGATCCTGAAGAAGATGAATGGCAAGAAAACCGAATCATTACTGCGCTTCG
>JBJSWS010000092.1:0-1996 GCA_046085985.1 Actinomycetales bacterium | reverse complement strand
CCGGAACCACAACAATTGAAATTAAAAGTGGATATGGGCTTGATCTAGAAACTGAAGCCAGACTTCTACGTATCGCTAACGAATTTACCGAAGAGACTACTTTTCTTGGTGCACATGTAGTTCCCAAAGAAATGAGTGATTCACGCGCAGATTACATAAACTTAGTAAAAACCAAGATGCTTGATGCTTGCGCACCACACGCAAAATGGATTGATGTATTTTGCGATAAAAACGCTTTCTCTGTAGATGAAGCCCGTGAAATTCTTAAAGCAGGAATCGCCAAAGGTTTAAAGGGGCGAATTCACGGTAACCAGTTAGGTGATACCGGCGGCGCTGATTTAGCAGCGGAATTGAAACTGGCTTCGGTTGATCACTGCACTCATATTTCCGATAAAACAATTGATGCACTTGCTGCCAACAATGTCGTTGCAACGCTCCTTCCTGGCGCAGAATTCTTTACCAAATCGCCGTATCCAGATGGAAAAAGATTTCTAGATGCCGGAGTCACTGTTGCCCTCGCCAGTGATTGCAATCCAGGCTCTTCATATATTTACTCGATGCCAGTTGTCTTATCCCTTGCAGTTCGCGAAATGAACTTAACGCCAGCACAAGCTTTCTATGCCGCGACTATGGGTGGGGCAAAAGCGCTACAAAGAAGTGATATCGGACATTTAACCGTTGGCGCAAAAGCTGATTTAGTTATCTGGGATGCGCCAAGTTATTTGCATATTCCTTACCGTATGGGGGAAATTCCTCGTCAGGTGATTCATAGTCACCGTGACTAAACTTTCAAAATTATTCGTAACACTCCTTATAGCTACCTTTCTTCTCGGAATTACCAGCACACTTCTAATTAGAAACAATTTCTCACAAACTCAGCTTGCGACTTACACTGCCTCTAATCCTGGGATTACAAAGATAACGATTGCCTGGCCACGTTTAATCAGCGAGCCTAATGATTTGACTAAATTCCAGAATGAATTAGCGGACTGGAATGTTAACTCTGATTTCCTAATTTTTCGCGAGATGTCAGATCAACGAGGTAATAGTTTTTATCTTGTAGGAACAAAATCACCTCAAGCTTTTTTCGCAGCAAAAGACATTGAATCTCCAGCACAATGCGATACGACAAATTGCGAAGTTATCGCCGCCTATCCCGAGGGAGCCAAAGTCCCAGATGTCGCGGGGATGGGTTTAAAGATCATTGATTCAACTTTGTTGGCAAAGAAAGTGCCGATACCAAAAGATTTTGGCGTTAACCCCAAGCTTCCTATCTTGATCACTTCACAAGTTGCCGAGTTAGCAAATTGGGAGCCGGGCAGATACTTACCAGCTACTTACGGTTGGCAGATTTCCCCAAAGAATAAAGAGGGCTTGCGAACAGATTCATATAAAGCTTCTTTAGTTGATTTAGAGAGTAATTTAACTTCGCAATTTCCAAATGTAGCCGTAAATTATCCGCTTAATAAACTCGATGCTCTAATTGCAAACCAAGAACATTTCTCATCACTCACTACGCATGCCTTAAAGATTCTTTTTATCATTTTCTTATTTGTATTGATTCTGCTACGCACTTCTAAATTCTCTCTTCGCAAAGAAATTTTGTTAATATTTCTTGGCTTACTCTTACTTATTCAACAACTCTGGAACTTTGCGATATTGATTCAAATAACCACATTTTTACTGCTTGCGATAGCTCTGATTTACTTACTAAACCGTGCTCTTGATTCAAGGCTAAAAAAGGAAGATTTTCAAACGCTGATACTGCTGCGAAGTTCTTTACGGTCGATTACTTCAATATCGTTGCTGGCCATCTTTTTCTCCGCAACCCTATTTTCAAGTTATCAATATTTGGACCGAACTCAGGAGTTAAGGAAGCAATCCCTAGCAGCCAAAGTTCCTTTCGACTTCACATTAAAGATTGGTCCTTCACTTGATAAACCGCTAGATCTTGGATCGCTCTCTAAGCTGGAATCGTTATCTAGCAATACGAAAG
>JBJSWS010000091.1:0-4382 GCA_046085985.1 Actinomycetales bacterium | reverse complement strand
CACAAGGACATATCGAGCAGCAATTCTTTTTAGTTGATGATGGTGCGACCACTTATCTCCATTTAGATTCAGCAAAGCGTGATTCTTTAATTGAATATTTGGAGAAGATGAAATTTATGCTTCGCGTATCGGTAAAAGATGTCTCATCGGAATTTGCGATATTGCGAGCTCCTGGAAAGAGCGATGAACTTGGTGGACCGTTTGCTTTAGTGCCACGCAGTGAATTAGCTGCAACAATTTCGGCATTTAATAGCGCTAATTTACAAGTGGGGATTTGGGCGCTGGAGGCAGAACGAGTTGCACAAGGCAGAGCGCGACTTGGTTTGGATACTGATCACAAGACGATTCCAAATGAAATTGGCGCGTTAAATAAATCAGTTCATATGGCAAAAGGTTGTTACCGTGGCCAAGAGACGGTGGCGAAAGTATTTAATTTAGGCCATCCACCACGCAGGTTAGTTTTATTACATCTAGATGGCAGCTCAGTTGATCTGCCAAAGACTGGATCTGCAGTGATGTTAAATGGCAAAGAGATTGGCGTAATTGGAACGGTGGCTCGCCATCATGAATTAGGTCCGATTGCCCTTGCGCTGGTCAAGCGAATGACATCGCCTGATGCCACCTTATTAATTGATGGAATTGCGGCAACGCAAGAGATTCTGGTGCCGGTGGAGTAGATGGAGATAATCACCACGGTACTTTTAATTATCGCCACCGCGCTTTTCGGATTGGCGTTGCTAGGGTTTGCAGCAAGACAGTGGCGTAAATTGAAAAGAGGCGGATAGTGGCATTTCAAATTCCAGAGGGGCTACATCCTGATTTAAATCCACTTGCCTGGATGGTAGGAACTTGGCGCGGAAAAGGTCATGGCGATTATCCAGGTTCTGCTTTATTTCAATTCGCACAAGAAATAACTTTTAGCCACGATGGCCGGCCTTTTCTAACTTACTTCTCTCGCTCTTGGTTAATTGATGACAATAATGAAATTATTAAAACCGCTGCATCAGAAACTGGATTCTGGCGGATCAAACCGGATAATCAATTAGAAGTTGTCTTGGCGCATTCAACAGGAATTGCTGAAGGCTGGGTCGGCAGGTTTGATGGACCAAAGATTCAATTAGTTATGGATCAAGGTTATGCCGCACCAACTGCAAAGAGCGTTACTGAAGGCCAGCGCTTATATGGATTGGTCGAAGGTGAACTCTTCTTTGCATATGACATGGCATATGGTGCAAATAAATTACAGGCACATATCTGGTCCACATTGCCAAGAGTTTCTTAAATGAATCCAGGTCCGGTTTTATTAGAAGTATCTCGAAATGGCATGGTCGAATCAGTTCATTGCGGACATTTATTAGTAGTTGATAACTCAGGTAAACCACTTTTATCACTCGGTGATATCGATTCTTTGATATATCCAAGGTCTGCCGTGAAGTCGATACAGGCAAGTGCGATGGTACGTGCGGGTTTGAAATTATCGCCAAAAGAGTTGGCGCTGGTCTGCGCTAGCCATGCTGGAAGTACCGAACATATGGAAGTTGCCTCTGGAATTCTTGCTGGCGCTGGGTTAAGTGAGAAAGATTTATTAAATACTCCAGATAAACCACTTGGCATTGTAGAACGAATTGCTTGGGGCGATAAACCGGGAACCTCGCTATCTGCAAATTGCAGCGGTAAACATTCTGGAATGTTGGCAACCTGTGTTGTAAATGGTTGGGATACCAAGAGCTATAAGGATTTAAACCATCCGCTACAGCAGGCAATCATTAAAGAATTTGAAAGCTTAACTGGTTCAAAGATAACCCAGACTGGCGTTGATGGTTGTGGTGCACCGCTATTTGCGCTGACGCTAAATGCACTGGCAACTGGTGTGCGAAATTTATTGCAATCAGAGGATCTCGTACATCAAGAGGTCGTAGCTGCATGTTTAAGTAATCCAAAGATGGTCTCTGGCGCCAATCGATTACCAACATTGTTATTAGAGCAAGGTTTATTTGCAAAAGATGGCGCCGAAGGTGTGATGATTATTGGCAATAAAGATGGCGTAGTGGTCTGGAAGATGAGCGATGGATCGCAGCGCGGCGCTAATGAGTTGGCTATTGCAACTCTTTCGCACCTGGGTATTTCGATTGAATTACCGCGTGAATCAGTGCTTGGCGGTGGCCGGGTTGTCGGAGAAATTACCGCGAGTAAACTTGTAACTCATGGCTAAGCGCGCACATCGAGTCGCATCATTGATGCTTCATACCTCACCGCTGGAACAAGCGGGTACTGGTGATGCCGGTGGAATGAATGTTTATGTTGTCGAGAGCGCAAAGCGAATCGCCGAATCTGGTGTTGAAGTAGATATCTTCACAAGAGCTAATAAACCAAATCTGCCAGAGAGCGTTGAGATTGCAGATGGCGTAAAGGTGGTTCATCTAGAAGCAGGTCCTTATGGATCAGTATCTAAAGATGAATTGCCATCGCAGATTTGTGCACTTATGTCTTCCTATCTGCGATATGAATTACAAAGGCCTGCTGGTTATTACGATTTAATTCATTCGCATTATTGGATTTCCGGTCAACTCGGCTGGTTGGTATCCGAGCGTTATGGCCTGCCGCTTATTCATACGATGCATACGATGGCAAAAGTTAAGAACCAATCACTTGCCGAAGGTGAATCACCAGAACCACAGACTCGCGCGATTGGCGAAGAACAAGTTGTCTCAGCAGCATCTGCGCTAATTGCAAATACCGCATCAGAAGCTGCCAGCTTGGTATCACTTTATGATGCCTGTCCCGATAATGTATTTGTAGTTTCACCAGGCGTTGATCTTCGCACTTACAAAGTAAATGGCGGCAAGAAGTTATCGCGCGAAAAATTAAAGATTAGCCAAGATCAATTGATGCTTTTATTTGTGGGACGAATCCAGCCACATAAAGGTCCCGAGGTCTTAATCCGTGCAGTAGCCGAAATGGTTTCACATACACCGGCTCTTCGCAGCAAATTACGAGCAGTTGTGATGGGCGGACCATCAGGAAATGGCTCGCAAGAACCAGAACGACTTGCAGGTCTTGCTCGATTCTTAAACGTTAGCGATATTGTGCAATTTGTTCCACCAGTTCCACATGAAGAACTCTCTGATTGGTATCGCGCCGCAGATTTAGTCACAGTGCCTTCTTATTCAGAATCTTTTGGCTTAGTTGCCTTGGAAGCACAAGCTTGCGGAACTCCAGTTGTTGCAACTGCGGTTGGTGGATTGCGTGCGGCAGTAGCAGATGGAATCTCCGGAGTACTTGTCGATGGCCATAATCCAAAAGCATGGTCAGCAACGTTGCAGCGCTTATTGATGGAGCCACAACATAGATTGTTACTTTCTATGGGAGCCGTAGAACATGCATCGCACTTTGGTTGGGATACGACGGCTCGAGGAATACTTGATGTTTATGACCATGTTTTATCGCGCGGTGCTGGCGCCAAATTAAGTGTGGTCTAATGAACCGCGCCATGGCAATTGCCACGATTGATGAGTTTCTTGAATCGCACGATATCGATTTTGAAAAGAGCGATAGCAATTATTTTCTAACGCTTCCTGGCGAACGAAAGCTACAGACTCATTGCGCCATCGTGGTCGGTGATCATTCAGTAAGTATCAATGCTTTTGTTATTAGAAAGCCAGATGAGAACACTGAAGCGGTCCATGAGTGGTTATTAAAGAAGAATGCTTCGATGTACTGCGTCGCTTTTGCGATTAATGAGATGGGCGATATCTATTTAGTCGGCCGCTTGCCATTTCATTCGATAACTGAAAAAGAGTTAGATCGAGTAATCGGTGCGGTATTGCAGTATTCGGATTCATCTTTTAATCCGCTGCTCGAGTTAGGTTTTTCAACTGCAATCAGGCGAGAGTGGGCCTGGCGGGTATCGCGCGGAGAATCACTTGCTAATTTAAAAGCCTTCGAGCATTTGATTAGTTAAAGCCAAGGAAGTGAATAAAACCAACCATTAGCGCGGCGCTTAACGCTGCCATTGGAACGGTAATTACCCAAGCGGTAAGAATCTTTCCTACGACCTTCCAGCTAACAGCTTTCTTACCTCTGGTTGCACCAGATCCAATAATCGCTGAGGTAATTGTGTGAGTTGTGCTAATTGGCGCTTTGAAATTAATTGCCAGAACAAAGAGAATTGAAGATGCAACAGTTTCGGATGCAACACCTCTTAATTGATCAATATGAACCATTCGCTTACCAAGCGTCTTCATGATGCGCCAACCGCCAGCATAAGTACCAGCTGCGATTGCGGTTGCCGCTGAGATCTTTACCCAAGTTGGAATTGAATCACCGGAATGAAAACCACCTGCAACGAGTGCAAGCGTCATAACGCCCATGGTTTTCTGGGC
>JBJSWS010000090.1:0-1392 GCA_046085985.1 Actinomycetales bacterium | reverse complement strand
TGCAACATCAGCACCTGTTGTCAAAAATGACAGTTGTTGGGTAACCACCAGTAATGGACAATTGCACCGATTATTATTGAGAAATTAAGATGTTACCTGTTATCGCAATTGTGGGCCGACCAAATGTCGGAAAATCAACGTTATTTAATTGTATTACCCGTACGAAAGCTGCATTGGTTGCCGACTTTCCGGGTGTGACAAGAGATCGCCAATATGGCAAAGCCATGTATCAACAAAAACCATTTATGGTTGTTGATACCTGTGGATGAGCTCCCAACCAGTTCATAAAATTCCACAATTCGCGGTCCCCATCGAGATGGAATATCTGCAGGAAGTGCAATAACTCGATTGTTCTTGACCGCAGAGATCGCTGACCAACCCGGTCGGGCTTTAAGCGAATCCGTGGATTCTCCGTACTGCGCATCCGCTAAGAAGATTAGATCTGGATTACTTTTAATCAAGTACTCCGCGCTCAACTGCGGATATCCCGATGAATCTGCACCACTTGCGGCATCAGCAATATTTATTAACCCAAAATCTTTGTAAACGCTGCCGATAAATGTCTTGGAAGTAGCCGTATAAAGTGTGCTGTCTAGCTCGTGAAAGAAAGTAAGTTTTGATTTACTCTTATTTTTCACAAGAGCCTTCTTAATTCTAGTTTTCATATCCGCTATTAATTTCTTAGCCGCTTTTTCTTTATCAATAATTTTTCCTATAAGTCTAATCTCTTTATACGTATCGTTTACATTCCTGGCCGCAGGTTCTACAAAGACTTGAATATCAATCTTCGTTAAGGCATCCCTGACAGTTTTGGCATTCGTTGCGTTAATCTGCAAAATCACCAGATCAGGATTAAAGGCTGATATTGCCTCAACATTGGGCGTAAAACTGCTCAGCTCACTTTTTGGAACTCTTGCCGGATAATTTGAATTATCGTCAACTGCTAATACCTGGTTATCAGCATTTAATGCAAAGAGAATTTCGGTGGCAGAAGGTGAAAGAGAAATTATCCGCACCGGCTTTGCAGAAAGTTTTGTTACATATCCACCAGATTTAACTTGAAGTGGATATTTACTTGCATTTGCTGCACTTACTAAAGTGGTAGAAAACAATATAAAAACTAAGGCAAGACTTAATCTTGCAACCTTCTTAAACATAAAAACTCCCCCAAGCTTCGTTGAGGGAGAAAGGGGGCTTTTCGAAAATTCCGGAAAGACCCGACCTTCCTCCGAGATCGGTAACTTCGGCGTTAGCGCCAGGCGACCTGGCTAAGACCTTTCGATCAGCTGTGGTTCTTCCAGATGATCCACGAGTGCACGGAGCTCCAGCGCCGGCTCGAGGCGGGCGACACCGCGGGCGCGCTCGGGACCCTGAAGCGCGTCCTCACGATCC
>JBJSWS010000089.1:0-797 GCA_046085985.1 Actinomycetales bacterium | reverse complement strand
CCGATTACACATCACTCCCATATCTTGTTATAGCTACAAAGTCTGGAATTGTTAAGAAGAGCCCACTTGAGGAATATGACTCACCACGCACTGGTGGCTTAATCGCAATCACTTTAAAAGATAAGGATGAAGTAGTCGCTGCATCTGCACTCACTAATAAAGATGAACTCCTTTTAATCTCAAGAAAAGGAATGTCACTTCGCTTTACCGCAGATGATGATGCACTTCGCCCGATGGGAAGATCTGCCACCGGAGTAATCGGAATGAAGTTCCGTTCTGGCGATCAATTACTTTCTATGGCAACAATCCGCAGCGAACGCGCCAGCGAAGAACAATTTGTTATTACTGCAACAGATTGTGGTTTTGGTAAGCGCACCAATCTTGATGAATATCGATCACAAGGTCGCGGTGGTATTGGAGTAAAAGCGGCAAAGATTGATGAAGGATCACGCGGCGTTCTTGTTGGTGCACTTGTTGTAAAAGGCAGCGATGAAATCCTCTTAATCACTTCAAGTGGCGTTGTAATGAGAACTCCAGTCTCTGAAGTTCGTGAAACTGGCCGTGACACCATGGGAGTTCGCGTTGTAAACCTTGATGATGGCGTTGAAGTCGTCTCTCTTACAAAGGTAAGCGAGGAAGAGTAAGCGCACCTTTCGTGCTATTTTTGCGCCCGCCCGCGGGTCAGGTAGCCTTGCGCTTCCGTTTCGCGGGCCTATAGCTCAGCCTGGTTAGAGCGCTTCCCTGATAAGGAAGAGGTCAGTGGTTCAAGTCCACTTAGGCCCACCATATCGACGCTC
>JBJSWS010000088.1:0-1044 GCA_046085985.1 Actinomycetales bacterium | reverse complement strand
CTCAATGGTAGAGCTCTAGCCTTCCAAGCTAGCTATGCGGGTTCGATTCCCGTCACCCGCTCCAGTTTTTTGTAATTTAGTTTGCAACGCTTCCGACTAATTGTCCTGTATATCCTCCATACAAAGTAACTTTCGTCCCGTCTGTTAAAAGAATTCCAGAAGCAACATTGATAGCAAGTTGAGAACTTGTAATAGTTGTTGATCCATCTATCGAAATCTTTCCAAAGAAAGCTTGCTCTCTTCTCAAAGAGTTATCTCTAAATGTATTAGTTGCAGATTTGAACCAAAAAGTTGTAACACGGGGAGACGCTCCGATTACAGAAGCTGAAAGGTTTAAGAAAGGATCATCATCTCCGGAGTAAGCCCAAATAACGACATCAAAAACATAACTTTTTCCCGCTTGCAAGTTTGCGAAATAAGATGAAGATTGAGAACTTCCAGCAGATCCAATTATTGGATTTGAAAATGTAATTGTTCCCGCATAAACATTAGAAGGTCCTGCAGATCCAGTTGTGCCGGTTGCTCCTGTTGGACCAGTTGCACCTGTTGGACCTTGTGGGCCAGTAGGACCAGTTGGTCCTGTTTCTCCTTGTGGCCCTTGCGGTCCAGTTGGTCCAGTTAAACCTTGTTCACCTTGTGCTCCAGCTGCGCCTGCCGCTCCAGCTGCACCAGTTTCACCTTTAGCGCCACTTTCTCCTTTTTCGCCTTTCGTTCCTTTTTCTCCTTGATCTCCTTTAGCACCGGAAGATGATGAACCTTTATCGCCACTTGCCCCTGATGGACCTTTCAAACTAATTGGAGTTGGCCATTTATTTTTACTCTTTGGTCCGTAAATATTGAATGTAGAAATATCGATATAGAAATCTCCGTTGATTCCTAGCGCAGATGAAGGCGCACCTTTTCCATTGAGAATTGTGTTTGCAACGCTCTGGTTTGTGCGACCGGCAGCTTCTACCGGTATTAACGAATTAACTGCGAGAAATAATGAAGCGATAGTTACCTGTAATGCACTTCTGATTGTGCTCATTGCCCCTCCTCGTGGGG
>JBJSWS010000087.1:0-2984 GCA_046085985.1 Actinomycetales bacterium | reverse complement strand
TGATATTTCATCAATCTGATTTATATATTGGCCAATAATTAGAGTTTGGTCTTGAGCATGTTTCTTAGCCAGGGCCAGGACAACATTTTTCTTGGTGGCAGTTGTGGAGCAAGATCGATACTTATCTTCTTGTTCTGCGGTGGCATAAGTAAGTCGTTCGTGATCGGTAAGAGTTACGCGAACTTCCACGCAATCTGCAGGGGCGATATAGCCCTGGGCTTCGATCTCTTTCCAAGGAACATCGAAACGCTTTGGGCCAATTAGTGAAAATACTTCACCCTCCATGCCATCTTCACGAACGAGAGTTGCAGTTAAACCAAGGCGGCGGCGCGATTGGATATCAGCGGTAAAGCGAAAGATTGGCGCAGGTAATAAATGGACTTCGTCATAAATTATTAATCCCCAGTCATGGGAATCAAATAAATCTAGGTGGGCGTAAGTACCTTGTTTGCGAGTGGTCATTACTTGGTAAGTTGCAATTGTTACGGGGCGAATCTCTTTTTTTGAACCAGAGTATTCACCAATTTCATCTTCATGAAGAGAGGTACGACGTAATAATTCATCGCGCCATTGGCGGGCAGCAACGGTATTGGTAACGAGAATTAAAGTCGTGGCTTGCGCATGTGCCATTGCAGCTGCGCCAACTAAAGTTTTTCCAGCGCCACAAGGAAGTACAACAACGCCAGATCCGCCGTGCCAGAAACCTTCAGCGGCAAGTTTTTGATATTCGCGAAGTTTCCAACCATCTTCACTTAATGTGATCGGATGAGCTTGGCCATCAACATAACCTGCAAAATCTTCAGCTGGCCAACCAAGGCGAAGGAGCGCTTGTTTTAAATGTCCGCGTTGGCTGGGATGAACAGTGATTGTTTCATCATCAATTCGAGAGCCAAGTAAAGGCGCAACTTTCTTAGCGCGGATTACTTCTTGTAAGACAGCAACATCAGTGGAGATAAGGATTAAACCGTGTACCGGATGGGATTCAAGGCGAAGTCGTCCGTAACGACCCATGGTTTCTGCAACATCTAATAAGAGCGCATTCGGAACTGCGTAGCGAGAGTATTTAAGAAGTGTGTCAATTACTTGTTCAGCATCATGGCCGGCGGCCCGGGCATTCCAGAGGCCAAGGGATGTAAGGCGATAGGTATGGATATGTTCTGGCGATTTTTCCAGTTCCGCAAAGGGCGCAATCGCGCGGCGACATTCAGTTGAAAGGGGATGATCAATATCAAGTAGGAGCGTCTTATCGCTCTGGACAATTAGCGGGCCATCGCTCATTTGAGAATCTCGTTAACCATTTCTACTAATAATCTGCTGCGTTCTTCCATAAGTGGAATCGAAACATTTTCAGTTAGTGCGTGAGCTCCGCTGCCGACGGCGCCAAGTCCATCAAGGACTCGGGTATGAATGCCGGCAAAGTTGCCATCACTTGCTCCTCCGACAACCGCGCAGCCGATTGGTTTTATTCCAAGTTTTGCTGCTGCTTTCTCACAGATCTCATAAAGTTCTTTTGTTGAGCTCTCTTCAAGCGGTGGGCGATTAATCCCGCCCGTGATTTCAATCTTGGCATCAGCGTTGGATGGTTTTAGAGATCTGATCTCTTTTTCAACTCGCTCCATCTCAGAGATGGCAAATGATCGGGCATCTACCTCAAGAGTTGCTAGCGCAGGCACAGTATTTGTTGTTGTTCCTGACTTTAAGAGAGTGGGAACGACAGTTGTACCAAGTTCTGGTCTTGCTAATTTAATTAGCGAGTCGACGATCTTTGCCATTTCAACGGTGGCATTAATTCCTTTTTCTGGTTCGAGCCCGGCATGAGCTGCCCTGCCATGAACAGTGATGGTGTACATCGCAGTTCCTTTACGGCCAGTTTTTACTTTGCCATCAATAGCAGATTCGAGAACTAGAACTGCGCTTGCGCCGATACTTACTCTTTCAATTAGCGGGCGAGAAGTTGCGGAACCAGTTTCTTCATCAGTGGTTGCAATCAGCGCAACTTGGCCGTGATCAAGATCTTTCATTGCATAAAGGGCTTGGATAAAGCCGGCTTTCATATCGTAAGAACCAGGACCGCGTGCAATATCGCCTTTTGCTTCCCAGAGTGGATGAAATGAACCGATCGGCCAGACGGTATCTAGATGACAGAGGAGAACTACTTTTGGGTTCTTACTTCCTAACCAAAAAACTGGTCTGCCATTTTCATCAAGGATTTCCCCGCTCTTGCCAGTTACTTTCTTACTTATTTCATTGGCAAGTTCGATAACTCTTTGGCAGGCAGCAAGATCTTGGGTAGGGCTTTCACATTCGACTAAAGCTTTTAGATCATCAATCATCGCCACAGGGTTAGTCTGCCGTAGGTTCATGCGAGCGCGACTCCAGTTATCCGAGCAATCTTGAAGGGGGTAATGCCATTTGTTAGGTGGTCACGTGCAACCAAGGTGCCATAAGAGATTGAGATGGGATCTATTACCCGCAGCGTTACCGAACCATTGGTATCGGCATAGCCAATTTGGAGCGCGATGCCTTTGCCAAGATATTGATTAAGTAGTTCGAGAGTTTCATCGGCAGTAGTTCTGGGAATTTCTCCAGTTGGTCTACGTTTTCCACTTTCTTCGCCGGTTCGCAAAGTTTTGATTGCCATCTTCATAATCTCATTTGATGGAGCAGGAATATCACCGACTGCGCGCGGTAATTTTGGACGAGATTTGGCACGTAATGAAATTGGTCTCTGCATTACTGCACCTTGACCATTTTCTGCAGCAGGAAAATATCCAGCATCGCGAAGTTCATCCATAATCTCTTCAGAATTTGCAATTAATACTTGCGGTGCAATCTGTCTAATTTCGAGGTGCTCTAACTTCTTATCTTTTAAAATTGCAGTGATCACACTTTCGTCTTCACACCTTATATATGCGTTAGCAAAACCAACCCTAAGGCGGCCATGTTTGCGCGAGACATCGGAGATTAAATAATCAAGTGGTTGG
>JBJSWS010000086.1:0-2525 GCA_046085985.1 Actinomycetales bacterium | reverse complement strand
TCTCGGTGCCAAAGTTGGGCAACGTTGGTCGCTCTTACTTCCAACTACTCATATTGCAGGGCTAAATGTCTTAATCCGTTCTATTGAACTTTGGACAACGCCAGTAACCGTTGAGAACCAAGCAGATTTCACTGCAATTGTGCCAACACAATTACACCGAGCACTTACTGGCGATGCAAAACTTCTTAACCACTTAAAAGGTTGCCAAGCCGTTCTAGTTGGCGGTGCTCCACTTTCAACTGAACTTCGAGCAAGCGCAATATCAAAAGGAATAAACGTAATTACAACTTATGGCGCCACTGAAAGTTGCGGTGGCGTTGTTTATGACGGAGTACCACTTGATGGCGTTGCAATCTCGATAATCGATCAACGAATTGCGTTACGTGGACCGCAACTTGCAACCGCTTATCTAAATGGCGAAATACCAATTAAAGATGGTTGGCTGATTACCTCCGATTTAGGCGAGATCATCGATGGCAAATTACAAGTAATTGGTCGAGTTGATGATCAGATTATCTCTGGCGGTGAAAAGATTTCCTTAAGCGCAATTGAGAGCTACTTACGTAATGAGTTCTCTAATCAAGAGATCGCTGCTTTTAGTAAGAAAGATAACGAATGGGGCGAGAAATTATGTATCGCTACAACACAGGCGCTCTCTGCCGATTTAGTTACAAGTAAGTTAAAGGCCCGTTTTGGAAATCATGCCGCTCCGAAGGAAGTTCACACAGTAGCTGCGATTCCATATCTTGCACTTGGTAAACCTGATCGAAAGCGATTAGCAAATGACTTCGCGTGAGCAATGGATCGCCGGTGCCCGGCCAAAGACACTTCCTGCGGCAATCGCGCCAGTAATTGTTGGTACTGCATTTGCAGGTTACAACGCGCAAGTAACAAATTTCCTTCTCGC
Organism: Actinomycetales bacterium; assembly: GCA_046085985.1. Taxonomy (GTDB): domain Bacteria; phylum Actinomycetota; class Actinomycetes; order Nanopelagicales; family Nanopelagicaceae; genus MAG-120802. The sequence continues at coordinate 1,618 of JBJSWS010000086.1, read as the reverse complement.
GCTAATTGTTGGCGTATCGCTGCAAGTCGGAGTTAATTATGCAAATGATTATTCTGATGGAATAAAAGGAACCGATAGCGATCGAATCGGTCCGATGCGCTTGGTTGGCTCTGGGGCGGCGACACCGGCCTCCGTAAAGCGCGCTGCTTTTCTCTCATTTCTTGTTGCAGCTATCGCCGGCACAATTCTTTCTGCGCGAACCAGCTGGTTCTTAATACTTATTGGAGTACTTGCAATCATCGCTGCCTGGACATATACCGGCGGCGCTAAACCTTACGGATATTTCGCACTTGGTGAAATCGCCGTCTTTATCTTCTTTGGCTTAGTTGCAACTCTTGGAACTTATTATGTTCAAGTAGATTCAATCTCTTTTGATGTTATCTTGGCAGCAATTGCAATGGGCTGCCTAGCTTCTGCAATCTTGGTGGTAAATAATCTTCGCGATCTTGCTAAAGATGCCAGCGCCAACAAGAACACACTTGCAGTTAAATTAGGTGATGCGAAAACTAGAACTCTCTATAAAGCCCTCCTTATTGCGCCATTCTTGATCGCAGCCGTTCTCCTTTCAACCTCGCTCTATTTCCTCCTTGCTATCGCAACCCTGCCGCAGATCCGCGACGCTTTTAAAGTCGTAAGTACTGCCACAGGAGCTGCGCTAATCAATTTATTGGCAAAGACTGGGCAGATTCAGATGATTTATGCCTTTGCAATATCGCTCGCATCTTTATTAGCGGCTAGATAAAATAATCCCATGCTCCGGTTAGCAGTCATTGCGTTGATTATCGTTACCGCACTTACTATCTATTCAATTATTGATTGCTCACGCACACCTGAAAGTTCTATAAGGGCGCTTCCAAAATGGGCATGGCTCGTGATTATTATCTTTGTACCTGGAATCGGCGCAATTGCTTGGATTATTGCGGGCCGACCAAATGGTCCAAAACGTCCTAAGAGAAATCGAAAGATCGTGCCGCCAGATGACAATCCAGATTGGTTAAAGAAGTTATAACCCGCTGTAAGTATGTCTTCCAGTTCCCCAGATATTTACATATACATAATTAAATAAGTAAGCAGAGCCGGCAATTAAAGATAGCCAAGCAGCTTTTCTGCCTTTCCAACCTGCAGTTACACGGGCATGTAAATATGCGGAATAGAGAATCCAAGTAATAAATGACCAGGTTTCTTTTGGATCCCAGCCCCAATATCTACCCCACGCAGCTTCGGCCCAGATAGCACCTGCAATAATTGCAAAGGTCCAAAGTGGAAAGACAAATGCAACTAAGCGATATGAAAGTTGATCAAGAATCTCAAGTGAAGGTAAGCGCTTTGCAAACTCGCTTCGTTCGCCTTTACGTTCCATCCGATCGAGCCATAGATAAGTTGCTGCAACGGTATTAGATAGCAAGAAGACCCCGCCAGAGATAATCGCAGCCGCAACGTGGACAACTAGCCAGGTTGATTGAAGTGCGGGAACAAGTGGTGCGCTTGGCCTGTAAAGCAAGGTAATTGCTGTTCCAAGAATTATCAGAATCAATATTGATATCGGTAAACCGAGCCAACGTAGATCGTATTTACGTCCCAAAATTAAGTAAGCAATTGCAAATGTCAGAGCTCCTGT
>JBJSWS010000085.1:0-7185 GCA_046085985.1 Actinomycetales bacterium | reverse complement strand
TACTTAATTGATTCTCTAATTTGATAGCGATTATCAGCTCGCGCAACTTACGCTGAATTGTTCGATCCGCAGTTAAGAATGCTGTTTTTGCATATTGCTGAGTAATTGTCGATCCACCCTGTAGGCCTCTTCCCAGAGCGGTATTAATTGCACCTCGCAAGATCGCAATTGGATTAAAGGCGCCTTGTGAATAAAAATTCTTATCTTCGGCGGCTAAAACTGCATGACGTAGATCTAGTGGAATCTTTGCCAGCGGAATAATGGTTCGATTCTGGGCACCGATTCGACCAACTTCATCGCCATTTGCATATTGAATAATTGTGGCTTGCGAATTTACATATTCATTTGGATCTGGAATATCGGTAGTGAAATAAGCGATACCAAAAGCAACCGCGCCAAAAGCTGCTAGATATGCAGCTATCTTTATAAAGAACTTAGCTCCTCGGGCGCGCAGCCAATTCATGTCAGAAGGTTACCCGTTGGCCTTAACGAGTCTTAACTTTACGAGGTGGTTTGCGCTCTAATCCATCACCTAAAAGATAGGAAGCAGATAAATGATTCCAACCGCAATTGAGGCAGACCTCTACTACATAGACGCGAAACTCTCCATATTCGCTCTGCATCTCACTTAACTCTTCATCACTCTTAATTCTTCCTGAGTACTGGCCAAGTTGATCGCCAAATACATATTGCAACTCTGTGACTTTATCTTTGTGACAGATTGGGCAATCTCGATCTGTTGTAACACCATGAAATTTTGCAGCTCGCCTTAGATATGGATCAGCATCGCAGGCATCTGAAGTCGTATTAAGACCGCGGTAAATACTTGCAACTGTCGCTCGCTTCTTTAAGGAGAAATCGACATAAGCACGTTTTGACCACATAAGGAGAAGGATAAAGCTTGCCGAGTTAACTACGCTTACCTCTCGTGAGATTCACAGCAGCGGTGAAGATTCCGGCAATTCGTAAATTGCTCTTGCTGCGCTGGACTGGCCAATTGACCGATGGCATCTTTCAATCAGCTCTCGCATCTTTTGTTCTTTTCTCACCAGAACGTCAACCAGATGCTAAATCTGCAGCAGCTGCATTTGCAGTTGTCTTACTTCCATATTCAGTAATTGGACCTCTTGTAGGAACAATCTTGGATCGGTTTTCTAGACAACGCATTATTCTTTTTGCAAACTTATTTCGCGCTTTGACCCTGATCTTTATCGCTAGCTTAGTTCGCAATGGCGCCACCGGTGTCGAATTAACAATCTTTGTGCTTATTGCATTTGGAGTTAACCGATTAATCCTCGCTGGGTTATCCGCGGGATTACCTCTCTTTTTAGATACAACTGGTCCATCAGGTAGAACAACTTTGGTTTCTGTAAATGCCATCGCAGTAACTGGCGGTACGGTATTTGTTGTAATTGGTGGTGGTATTGGAATAGGTGTACGTAACCTTCTCGATGGTCGAGTCACGGCCGATCAGGCAGATGCTTTATTAATATCGCTCGCCTCGATCACATTCTTCTTGGCTGCAATATTTGCCTTACTTTTAAAGAAAGGTGATCTTGGTCCACTACCTCATGAAGTAAGAAGAGAGAACGTTACGCAGGCTTATCGAGAAATGGTTGCCGCCTTTAAATTCCTTCGGAAAATCAAAGATTGTTTCTTAGGGATATGCGCGACTGCAATTCAGCGAAGTGGTTTAACTGCGCTAACTTTGATGGCGCTACTTTTAAACCGAAATACTTTTCATGATCCTGCAGATCCAGAAAGTGGCTTGGCTGGCTTTGCCTTTGCCATAACAGTGGCAGGTATCGGAATAACAATCGGAGCCATCTTCGCCCCATTTGGTGTTGCGAAGTTTGGTCGCCATAAATGGATTCGGATTTCCCTATTGGCAAGTGCGGTTCTGCCAATTGCACTTGCTTTTAATCAGAATCAATTCTTCCTCGTTGCTACTGGGTTCTTTGCTGGCATGGCTGGCCAAGGCGTAAAAGTCACAAATGATGCGCTGGTGCAATCAAAGATTGCTGATCAGTTTCGTGGTCGCGTCTTTGCAGTTTATGACGTAATAGTTAATGGCGGAATTGTTGGTGGTGCAATTATTGCCGCACTTGTCCTGCCAAATGATGGACTCTCTTCGTTATTGCCAGCACTGATAGCACTTACTTATATTCTCTTTGCACTTATCTTGTTACGCGGCAAGAGTTTTAACTCTGATTTTTCTCCCACCAATTAAGTAATTCACGCTCTGCAGCTTCTTCACCAAGCGGACCTTTTTCTAAGCGAAGTTCTAAGAGATAGTCATAGGCCTTTCCGACCGCAGGACCGGCCTTGATACCAAGAATTTTCATAATTTGATTTCCATCTAAATCGGGACGAATTTTCAATAACTCTTCTTGCTCCATCAGAGTTCCGATTCGAGACTCTAAATGGTCATAATGAGTAGCAAGTTTCTCTGCTTTTCGTTGATTTCGAGTGGTGCAATCGGCGCGCGTCAAAACATGAAGATGAATTAATAATTCACCGGCATCACGTACATAGCGACGTACCGCAGAATCAGTCCATTCACCGCCGCCATAACCATGAAAACGAAGGTGTAGAAATACCAATTTTGAAACCTCTTCAACAACGTGGTGATCAAAACGTAATTTCTGAAGGCGCTCTTTTGCCATCCTGGCACCTACAACTTCGTGATGATGGAATGAAACGCCGCCGCCTGGAATTAGCGCTCGGGTCTTTGGCTTACCAATATCGTGCAATAACGCAGCGAGTCTGGAGACTAAGTTGGCGCCACCTAGGCGCTCTTCTAGAGCGATTGATTGTTCGACAACTGTAAGAGTGTGTTCATATACATCTTTGTGATGATGGTGTTCATCAATCTCAAGTCGCAACTTTGGAATCTCTGGAAGAAACTTTTCGCATAACCCGGTGTCAACTAAGGTGGTTAAGCCAATTCGCGGATTTGGCGACATCATCAATTTAATGAATTCATCACGAATTCGCTCGGCAGAGATTATCGAGAGCCGATCTGCCATCTCACTCATGGCGGCGATTACTTCAGGAGCAATCGTAAAATCAAGCTGAGCGGCAAATCGGGCAGCTCGCAACATGCGAAGCGGATCATCTCCAAATGAGAGTTCGGGTGATCCAGGGGTACGCAACGCCTTTAATAATAAATCTCGAACGCCATCGTGTGGATCGATAAATTCTGGATTATCGCCAGTTAGCTCAATTGCCATTGCATTTACCGTGAAATCGCGACGTAACAAATCCGCTTCAATTGAGTCACCAAATTGCACAGATGGTTTACGAGATTCTTCTAAATAAACCTCGCTGCGATAAGTTGTAATTTCAAAAACTTGTTCAGCTTTTCTTGCACCAATCGTTCCAAATTTGATTCCAACATCCCAAATATCTTCTGCCCACTTCTTTAGAATTTTCTTAGTATCTTCTGGGCGCGCATCTGTTGTTAAATCTAAATCATTTCCAAATCGATTTAAGAGAATATCTCTGACCGATCCACCAACAAGTGCTAATTTGAAACCAGCGTTCTTAAATTCTTTGGCGAGCGCAAGCGCAGCCGGCGCTTTTTCGCGCAGAGCTGAGATTGCGATTTCACTCGCTGCTTTTGCTGGTGTTTCCATTTGCGTCTAAGGCTACCGAGTAGGCTTCTCTCTATGACCCCGGCACCCAGTGCGGGCGGCGAAGGAGTAAAAAAGCAGCGTAATCGACGACGTTCACGCTCCAAATCTTCCAGACGCTCGCAAAATAAAAATTCAAAATCAAAGCCGTATGCCAAGCGCGTTGATGAAGTTAGCGCCGGCGGTTTAGTTGTTGATCAAACCGGTACCAAAGGTTTGTTAATTGGCCGGATAGATGCACGCGATAAGACTCGCGAACGTTTGCTCTGGTCGCTGCCAAAAGGTCATATTGAAGAAGGTGAATCCCCCGAAGCTGCAGCGCTGCGTGAAGTAAAAGAAGAAACTGGAATCGAAAGTGAAATCACTAAACCACTTGGTGTAATTGATTTCTGGTTTATGGCTGGTGGAAAAAGAATCCACAAAACAGTTCATCACTTCTTATTTAAAGAGACCGGTGGTCGAATTGCGCCGCAAGTAAGTGAAGTCGATGATGTTCGTTGGTTTCCATTAGATGAGATAGTAAATCGCTTGGCTTATCCTGATGAAAAGAAGTTGATTGCTCGCTCAAAAGAGATGATTCCGTGAAGCGAATCTTGCTTGCGCTACTAATTACCTTATTTTCAATTCCAATTCTTCCAATTGCTGCTGGCGACTCTGCAAATTATTTTGCCGAACCTACTCACCTGGGAGCAGATGGCATCTTTGTTGATAATGAATTAGCCACTTTGATTCAACCTGGCAATAGATTAGGTGATTTGGTTTTTAAGCGTAACTACTCAAGTACTTTAGTAATAGATATTGCAACTGTTGAAGAGATTGCAGATCTAGCCGATGGCTACCAATTCCTTGATAGCGCAGGAAACATTTATGAGGTAGATAGCGATGCAAATGCCACGCGATGGCTTTCTGCCTTAAAAACTGTAAGTAAAGCAAAGCGAATTTTGGCTCTGCCTTATGGCAACCCCGATATCACTTTCTTAAGAGAGCAAGCCCCAGCAGAATTAGCGTTTTATCAAGAGGTTGCTTCCTCAAAATTAAGCACATTTCTTGGGGTTACAGTCGAGAATGCACCGCTACAGAGTTCTGCAAGTAAATCAAATCTATTAGCTAGAACATTACATAAGAGCTATCGCGCTGAATTACGCGCCCTTGATTCAGTAGCTACCGCCGATGAAATTACCTCATTGCGGCTACAGCTTGGAAAAGTTCTAAATCCAGAACTTCCCATAGAGCGCGCCGATCAACTTATAAATAAATTACAAGTTGCCCTAGTCGAGCATCGCAAGAAATTACGAATTGCTGCTGGTAATTACACAATTACTGCAGAAAATTATGACTTGCCAGTTACGGTAATTAATGATTTTTCTACGCCAGTCACTGTACAAGTTGTGCCACGTGCTAATAACTCACGCGTTATTGTTCGAGAGACTGCACCAATCACTATCGGTGCCCAATCTCAAGTACAAGTAAAAATTCCGATCAAAGTCTTGGCCTCTGGTGAAACTAGGTTAGAAGTTAAATTACAAACATCTTCTGGAAAATTTGTTGGTGAGAGTGACTCAATCCGGCTTCGACTTGCGGTCATTTCGCCTTTAACTACCTGGTTTACAACAGGAATGGCAATAATCTTGCTACTTGCAGCGGTAGTCCAGAGCGTTAGAAGAGTGAAGAGGCGACATGAGTAACTTAATCAAATCCTCTGCATTTATGGCGCTTGGCACTCTGCTCTCACGAATTACCGGACTTGTCAGAGGATTATTAACTGTTGCTGTTCTTGGTACCGCATTACTTGGCGATACCTTTAACGTGGGAAATACAACGCCAAATATTATTTATAACTTGTTAATTGGTGGCGCACTTACTGCAGTCTTTGTTCCACAAATTGTTCGTTCGTTCCGTGATTCAGATGGTGGCAGCCTCTTTGTCTCTAAATTAGTTACGCTCATTGGGTCGTTGATTTTTGCGGTAACAATAATTGCAATGATTGCAGCGCCATTTTTGGTCTCGCTTTATGCGCCGACTTTCGATGGCCGAGCCAGAGAGATAACCATTGCATTTACCTTGTACTGCTTACCGCAGATTCTCTTCTACGGCTTATTTGGAGTGCTCGGCCAGGTAACAAATGCCAAAGAGCGATTTGGGCCCATGATGTGGTCGCCGATAGCTAATAACTTGGTAGGAATTATTCTCTTTGCTTATTTCTTATCAATTACTGATGACCTTACCGTTGGCACCATAACTAACCAACAAGTTATCTTGCTTGGCCTTGGAACAACTGCCGGAATCGCAATTCAAGCGCTCTTATTGCTGCCATATATAAAGAAATCTGGCTTAACTATTAAATTAAGTTTTAGTTGGCGAAATAGCGGGCTTGGAAAATCCCTTCGCCTTGGAAGTTGGACCCTACTTTCAGTATTAGTTTCTCAGATAGGTTTTCTAGTAACAGTTAACTTGGCAACTAGATCGGGGTTAAGCGCGCTTAATTCAGGTATTGAATATGGCGTTGGTTATACGCCTTATGCGAACGCTTATCTAATCTTGATGTTGCCTCATTCAGTGGCGACGATTTCAATTGTTACCGCAATTTTGCCAAAGCTATCTAAGTTGGTCTTAGATTCAGATCAAGTGGCATTTCGTGCTGAGATTCGCCATGCACTTCGCTTGGTTGCAATCATTGCAGTTCCAGCGGCCTTTGCATTTTTTGCATTCGGAACTCTTATTGGAAAGTCACTATTTTTCGGAATTGATGAGGCGAGCGCAGAATATTTAGGAAAAGTTCTTGCCGGTTTCTCCTTTGGTGCAATTCCATTGTCGATGAATCTAGTGGGTATTCGCGCGCTAAATGCCTATGAAAATACTCGCTACCAATTCTTCTCTACCTTAGTTACAAATATTGTTGTAGTTATTGGTTCACTAGTTGCCTTCTTTATCTTGGATCCGCAAGAAGTTGTAATTGGCCTAGCAGTTGCATTTGCAATTAGTTATTGGGTTGGACTATTTGTAACTGATTACCTATTGGCGCGCTTTGTTGGTCATCTGATGTTAAGTCGCGAATTAGGCTTTTATCTGCGAGTTTCAATTGTTGCCGGCCTTGCAGTAGCGCTAGTTTCCCTTACATCGCGTGCGCTGGGCCACACTGGGAATATCATCGAACTGGTCGGAGTTATTACAGCTACGACGATTCTTTACTTCTTATTTGCGCGAATCGCGCGTATCAAAGAGGTCAGTGAAACCGTCAAGACGATTCTTCGTAGATAGGGTGCGCCTGTGAGCGTTGATTATGCAAAGGTCCACGATGTTGTAATTGTTGGATCAGGTCCTGCCGGATATACCGCAGCTATCTACACCGCTCGTGCCCAGTTAAATCCAATTATTTATGAGGGCTCTGTAACCGCAGGTGGCGCACTTATGAATACCACTGAAGTTGAAAACTTCCCAGGTTTTGAGCACGGCATTATGGGACCAGAGTTAATGGAGCAGATGCGAAAGCAAGCGCTCCGGTTTGGTGCAAATTTAGTTACTGATGACATTGTCAATATGAAGTTAACTG
>JBJSWS010000084.1:0-16014 GCA_046085985.1 Actinomycetales bacterium | reverse complement strand
GAAAGACCTTGGAGTATGCCAATTGTTACTTCTCTAGTGCCAATTAAAGAATGGGATTTACTACGGGGCAATCGCTCCATATTTTTCTGATCTGGCTCTTCAGCTTCGAAAACTATTGAGGAGGCAGGATCAATTATCACTTCTTGAAATGCAATAAGAGCTGGAAGTAAAACGAGGGGCCATCCCGGATTTAATACTGGAATTAAGGCCATACCGAATATCGGAACATGCACGGCGATGACATAAATCAACGCCTTTTGAATATTAGAAAAAATTGCTCTGCCGCGGCGAATTCCTTCTACGATTGAAGTGAAGTTGTCATCAGTAATAATTAGCGCGGCTGCTTCTCGCGCTACGTCTGTGCCACGTTCACCCATAGCTATTCCGACATCTGCCGCTTTTAATGCCGGGGCATCGTTAATTCCATCTCCGGTCATTCCTACGATTTCACCGTTTTCTTGAAGTATTCGCACCAAGCGCAATTTATGTATAGGAGTGAATCGGGCGAAAACTGAGCATTCAGAAATGATTTTTCTTAAATCAACATCATTTAATTCATCTAATTCAGCGCCTGTAATGCATTTCTGATTTCTTAATCCGATATTTTTTGCAATTGTTATAGCGGTGCTCGGATGGTCACCTGTAATCATGATAGTTTTGATGCCAGCTTTCGAACATTCTGCTACAGCTTCTGGAACTCCATCTCGAATCGGGTCGCTTAATAGCGCGAGCCCTACGAATGTGTAGTCCTGACCATCGGTACTTTTTGCAATCCCGATGGCGCGATAGCCACGAGCTGCTTCGATCTTTACCTTATCTGCGAAAGTTTGGTGTTGGCGAGAATCAAAATTGCAGAGCTTGGCGATATGCTCTGGTGCTCCTTTTACCGCATATAACATCTCTGAACTCTTTGAATCTTGCCAAGTATGGGTGTAGAAGAGATTTTCTTTAGTTAAAGGTATTTCAGAGATGGATTTAAATTGACTTAGATTCTCTATGTTTACTGTTTTCGCCAGTTTTTGAAAAGCAATATCCATAGGATCATATGCAGATTTTGGGGTAGCCAGTGCGGCAATCTTTATTGCTTCCGCAATATTTCCATCTGGAATCTGCGTGTTTTGCCAGATCTTTGCTTCGGTGTGAATCTCGGCAATTTCCATCCGGTTCTCTGTAAGAGTTCCAGTTTTATCAACGCATAAAACAGATATTGCGCCCAACGCTTCAATAGCAGCAGGCTTTCTTGCGACAACTCGCGCTTTGGCCATTCGCCAAGCGCCAAGTGCAAGAAAGATTGTCAGAATAACTGGAAACTCCTCTGGAATTAGCGCCATGGCAACGGAGATTCCAGCTAATCCTGCTTCCAGCCAATTACCTCGAGTTGTTCCATACAGGACGAAAACGGCGATGACCGTAATTAGAGCAGCTAAGCCAATGACTTTTACGATGCGAGTCACATTTTTTTGCAGACTAGTTTTTTCATCTGGGATTTCTGTTAGCGACTTACCAATTTTTCCTAGTTGGGTCGAATTGCCAGTGGCAAAAACTTCGGCGTTGCCATGTCCTCTAACCACAAGCGAACCGGTGTAAGCGCTATCGCCAACATTCTTCAAAACTGGCACCGATTCGCCAGTTAATAAGGATTCATCTATTTGTAAGGAAGCTGAAGTAATCAATCTTGCATCGGCGCCGATACGGTCACCTTCGCGCAACACTATTAGGTCTCCGGGCACAATTTCACTACTTGGAATTCGTTTTTCTATTCCATCTCGAATTACTAGAGCGAGCGGCATAGTTAATTCCGAAAGCGCTTCCAGCGCCTTCTCTGTCTTGCGTGTTTGATAAAAAGTTATTCCAACAATAATGAAAATTGTAAATAGGAGAAGTAGACCGTCGATAAGCTCGGCAAGAGCAACGCTTATTAAGCCTGCTGCAATCAGCAAAAGGAGCATCGGCTCTCGAAAGAGCGAAAGAAAGGTGAAAAGAAGATTCTTCTCATTAGTTCTGGCTAGTAAATTTCTACCATATCTGATCAATCGCTCGTTCGATTCTGCGGTGGTTAATCCTTGAGTACTCATAGCTAACTAGAGCAATCGATATGTAGCGGCAGATGCAACTGCCGCAATTATCATCATTATTGGAAAGGAAAGTTTAAACTTCAATGCGATAGCTGCTGCAGAAACCCCAACTATTCTGTGATCCACAGTAACTTCGGCCTCTGCTGTAAAAGTTTGAACTGAAACTAATGCAGTAAGAAGGACAACTGGAACCAGCTCATTAACTCTTTGAATTCTAGGACGATTCAACCAACTTTCTGGCACCAAAAATCCAAGTAACTTTAGTAAGTAACAGGCAGCGCTCGCTCCTAAAGTTGCAATCCAGAGGGCGCTCATGATTGCCAACCTATTAATAAGGCAATTAAAACTGTTGCGATAATCGGAACGCCTGCACTAACAAATGGCGTTAAGGCAATCGCCATAAATGCAGCTAGTAGCGCTGCCACTCTGGTCTTCCTCGAATTAAGGCGTGGCCAGAGCAAACCAAGGAATGCAGCAGGAACCGCGGCATCGAGACCCCAACTAGATGGATCACCAATTGCCTGTGCGCCGAGTGCACCTAGCAACGTAAAAAGATTCCAGAAAAGATACACACCAACACCGGTTGCGATAAAACCATAACGCATGGCAGATTCGCCACGATCTTCTTGAGAGAGTGCAACTCCTGTTGATTCATCAATTGTTATCTGAGCGCCAAGAAATCTCTTTACTCCTTTCAATTTTAGGATTGGAGACATACGAAGTCCGTAAAGCCCATTTCGAACTCCAAGCAAGGCGCCAGTTGCGATTGCACTTAATGCGCCACCTCCTGCGCCCATAACGCCAACTACGGCGAATTGCGATGCTCCAGAGAAAAGCAATAAGGAGAGCGCGCAGGTTTGAGAAATTGAAAATCCAGCTGCAACTGATGCCGCACCAAAAGCGGCGCCATACGTACCTACCGGCAGGGCAACGCTTAGCGAATCACGAAAGACTGCGCGGCGGTCAAATGACACGCTCCTATTTTGCCTCATCAATTCCGCGAAGGTAACCAGCTGATAGATAGGGTCACGCTCGTGACCGAAACTGAGTATCCCGAAATAGTTTTCCGCGACGATGTAACAGTCGAATTGGTCAAAGCTAGCGCTAATGATGCAGATGTCATATGGGCGGCACGAGTTTCTACTGCCGGAGAACAATCAAAAGAAGAGATTGAAAGTGATCCATCCCGTTCAGCTGGACTAATTAATTATCTCGCTCGCGAACGTCATGGATCGCCTTTCGAGCATACCTCGATGACCTTCTTTATAAGTGCACCAATCTTTGTCTTTAGGGAATTTATGCGGCATCGAATTGCTTCTTACAATGAAGAGAGCGGTAGATACCGTGAACTAAAACCGGTTTTCTATGTTCCCAACAAAGATAGAAAACTTATCCAAACCGGCAAGACTGGCCATTATGTCTTCGTAGATGGAAGCGCAGAACAATTTGAAACTACAGTATCTGCGATGAAAGAAAGCTATGTAGTTGCCTATCAGAACTACAAGCGGATGCTTGATGCGGGTATTGCACGTGAAGTTGCCAGAGCGGTACTTCCTGTAGCTCTCTATTCGTCTATGTATGTAACTATGAATGCTCGCGCGCTAATGAATTTCTTGTCTTTGCGAACAAGCCGTGAAGGCTCACATTTTCCAAGCTACCCGCAGCGTGAAATTGAGATGGTGGCTGAAAAAATGGAGGAGCACTTCGCCCGATTGATGCCTCTTACTTATAACGCTTTCGAGAAATCTGGCCGAGTCGCTCCGTAGTAGCCTTAGCGTATGAACGCGCCCTTTGGTCGTCTGCTTACGGCGATGGTTACACCATTTAAAGATGATCTAAGTATTGATTGGGAAGGCGTTGAAAAACTTGCGCTCCATTTGCAGAATTTGGGTCACGATGGAATTGCCGTAAATGGCACAACTGGCGAAGCTCCAACGACTAGCGATGAAGAAAAAATTGAGATCATAAAGGTTGTAAAGAAAGTTACTGGCGGCAAATTAAAAATCGTTGCAGGGGCTGGAAATAACGAGACTTCGCACTCCGTAACACAGGCAAAGATGGCAGCCGATGCTGGCGCAGATGGCTTGCTGGTTGTTACGCCTTATTACAACAAACCGCCACAAGCAGGAATTGAGGCTCACTTTCGAGCTATGGCAGATGCAACCGATGTGCCGGTAATGCTTTATGACATTCCAGGAAGAACCGGAGTTGCAATTGAACCAGACACCATATGTAGATTGGCCGAACATAAAAATATTGTCGCTCTAAAGGATGCCAAAGGCGATGTTGCTTCTACATCATGGGTAATTAAGCGTTCCGGAATTCCAGTTTATTCAGGAGACGATATTTTGAATTTAGCTTTACTCTCCGTTGGCGCTGTTGGATTTGTTTCAGTTTGTGGACATACCGTCGGAAATCGTTTGCGAGAGATGCTTGATAAGTGGTTTGCTGGCGATTCAAATCGCGCTTTGAAGATTCATCAAGAGTTATTGCCAGTGTTTACCGGAACCTTTAGAACCCAAGGAGCAATCCTTACAAAAGCAGCTTTAAAGTTGATGGGATTACCAGGCGGCAGAGTTAGATTGCCACTGGTTGATGCTACGGATTCACAGATCTCGCAATTGCGCGAGGACTTAAAACTGGGTGGAGTGAAACTTAACTAATGAATCATCCGCACCCAGATCTTGGGTTGCCACCAAAGCTTGAGCCGGGAACGCTTCGAATCGTTGCACTAGGTGGACTTGCTGAAGTTGGTCGCAATATGACGGTCTTTGAATACAACGGCGAACTTCTTGTTGTGGATTGCGGAGTTCTATTTCCTGAAGAAAATCAACCTGGAATCGATTTAATCCTCCCTGATTTTTCATATATTCGCGATCGACTCTCAGATATAAAGGCAATTTTTCTAACGCATGGACATGAAGATCACATCAGTGCACTTGGTTACTTGCTGCGCGAACGCGGCGATATTCCGGTAATTGGATCGCAACTCACGTTAGCTTTTGCTAAAGGAAAACTTCGAGATCATCGAATCTCTCCGATAACGATTGAAGTTCGCGAAGGACAGCGGAGAAAAGTTGGCGATTTTGAACTCGAATTTATCGCGGTTAATCACTCGATTCCTGATGCGCTTGCGGTTGCGATCAGAACTGGTGCAGGAGTAGTACTTCATACGGGTGATTTCAAAATGGATCAATTACCACTTGATGGCAGAACTACCGATCTCGCCCGTTTTGCAGAATTAGGCCGCGATGGTGTCGATCTTTTTATGGTCGATTCAACTAATGCAGATATTCCTGGTTACACGACATCTGAACGAGAAATCATGCCTGTGCTAGACCGTGTGATTGCAGGCGCTAAGCGGAGAGTAATTGTTGCTTCCTTTGCCTCACATGTACACCGAGTTCAACAAGTCATCGATATAGCAAAATCACATAATAAAAAAGTCGCATTTGTTGGGCGGAGCATGGTTCGAAACATGACGCTCGCGGCCGAACTCGGCTACCTAAAAATTCCAGGCAATACCCTAATTACTGAAGATGAAATTGATGATTACGGAAATGATCTGGTTTTGGTATCAACTGGTTCCCAAGGTGAACCACTCGCCGCTCTATCTCGTATGGCTAATGGTGATCATCGAATCCGAGTAGGGGATGGTGACACCGTTATCTTCGCATCTTCACTAATTCCAGGAAATGAAAACTCTGTCTACCGGGTAATAAATGAATTGACTAGATTCGGGGCAAGAGTTGTACATAAAGGTAATGCCTTAGTTCATGTTTCGGGCCATGCAGCCGCAGGAGAACTTCTTTACTGCTACAACATTGTGAAACCAAGAAATGTTTTTCCGGTACATGGCGAATGGAGGCATATGCGAGCAAATGCCGAACTTGCAATTTCGACTGGTGTAAAGCGATCCAATGTTGTAATCGCCGAAAATGGTGTTGTAGTTGATCTATCAAATCAAGTTGCGAGAATTGTTGGGGCTGTTCCTTGCGGAATGGTTTATGTTGATGGGCAAAGCATTGGAGATATAACTGAAGATTCTCTAAAGGATCGAAGAATTCTCGGAGAAGAAGGATTTATTTCGGTAATCGTTGTAATTGATTCTCAGACCGGGAAGATTGTTGCGGGGCCAGATATTCATGCCCGTGGGTTCGCAGAAGATGAGAGATTATTTGATGAAGTTAGAGGTCGGATTGAACAAGCATTAGCCGGCGCAGTTGCCGGTGGCGTAAATGGAACTCACCAACTTTCTCAAGTGGTCCGAAAAACTGTCGGAAGTTGGGTTGGTGGCGAACATCGTCGCAGGCCGATGATTGTTCCTGTTGTCATTGAAGTTTAACGGCGCGCCTGCGCCTTGATAATTTTCAACTGCCATACGATTTTTCGTTGTGGCAAAGCGAAATAGCAAGAGAAAATCGAGTGGAATTCTGTTAACTCTCAGCAGGGCACTTGGTTCAATTTGGCGAACCATTGCAAAGGCGCTGGGAGCAAGCATTCGCTTACTTACTAGAGGTGCTCGAGATTTAGATGCGGAACACCAACGCGATGGAATCGGATTACTTCTTTTAATCGTCGCTCTGCTTGCCGCAGCTACTTCCTGGTGGAAATTAGATAATTCGTTTGGCCACGCTGCTTATGCATTCTTTTATGGCGCAGTCGGTCGGCTGGCAATACTCACTCCAATTCTCTTTGGCTACTTCGCTTTTAGATTTTTTCGCGCTCCGCAAGATAAAGCCGCAAATGGCAGATTAATAATCGGTTCATTCTTGCTGGTAATAAGTACGACGGGACTTGTTCACATAATTAATCCAAGTTCCATAAATACTGGAGCAACAGCTATGCGCGAGGGTGGCGGCTGGATCGGCTATGCAATTTCAACTCCATTAATTGCACTTGTTACTGATGTTTTGGCAATACCCATTTTGATTATGGTTCTTCTGTTCAGTCTCATGGTTATAACAGCTACTCCATTTTCTAAAGTTGCCACTTTCTTTACCGGTTTATTCTCTGGAGCTAGAAGCAAAGTGAGCGATGCACTTGAAGATAGGCGTGAACGAAAACTGCAGGATTTTGAAATTTCCGAGACGCCGCCTTTCGAAACTCCGCTTGTGCAGGAGTTCGGCAATCACCCAGATGAGGAAATTGATGAAGAAGATTTTGATCAGGAATTCACTGTTGAGATTCCAAGGACGGAGTTACCGCAATCAACATCAAAACCGGCCAAACCTTCTCGACCCGTCCAACTAGTTCTCTCTTCAACTGATACCTACGAACTTCCATCAATGGAGTTGCTACGGACCAGTCCACCTACAAAGGGCAAGAGCAAGGCCAATGATTCGGTAGTTCAAGCGCTGACTGAGTTATTTAAAGAGTTTGAAATTGATTGTGAAGTTACTGGATTTATGCGCGGGCCAACGGTTACTCGATATGAAGTAGAACTAGGCAGCGGTGTAAAAGTTGAAGCAATTACCGCATTAAGTAAGAACATTGCTTATGCAGTTGCCAGTAGCGATGTCCGTATTCTCTCGCCAATTCCTGGAAAATCAGCGGTAGGTATAGAAATACCAAATACTGATCGAGAAATCGTCTCGCTCGGTGATGTCTTGCGTTCGAGCGTTGCGGGAAATGATCACCATCCAATGGTTATCGCACTTGGCAAAGATGTTGAAGGAAATTTCATCTGCGCGAACTTAGCAAAGATGCCGCACTTATTAGTTGCTGGTGCGACGGGCGCCGGCAAGTCATCGATGATCAACTCTCTAGTTACATCAATTCTGGTTAGAGCAACGCCGAATGATGTTCGCTTAATTCTTATCGATCCTAAACGGGTTGAATTAAATGCGTATGACGGTATCCCGCATTTAATTTCACCAATTATTACCAATCCAAAGAAAGCGGCAGAAGCACTTGCTTGGGTGGTACGCGAGATGGAGATGAGATATGACGATCTCTCAACCTACGGTTTTCGACATGTTGATGACTTTAATAAAGCTGTCCGATCTGGGAAGTTGGAACCTCACCCAGAATCAGAAGGACCGCTCGAGCCATATCCGTATCTGCTAATCGTTGTAGATGAATTAGCCGATTTGATGATGGTTGCAGCCCGAGATGTTGAAGATAGCATCGTAAGAATTACTCAGTTAGCGCGAGCTGCTGGCATTCATTTAGTAATTGCAACCCAACGCCCAAGCGTAGATATTGTTACGGGTCTCATAAAAGCAAATGTGCCTTCCAGATTGTCTTTCGCAACCTCATCACTAGCTGATTCGCGCGTCATTCTTGATGCACCAGGCGCTGAGAAGTTGGTAGGACAAGGAGATGGATTATTCCTTCCGATGGGAGCAAGCAAGCCAATTCGTATTCAAGGAGCTTATGTATCAGAACGCGAAATTGAATCAATTGTCAACCATGTTAAATCGCAATTAAAACCAGTTTATCGAGAAGATATTATGAAACCAGTTCAGTCTTCTCGGGTTATTGAAGATGATATTGGCGATGATTTAGATTTATTGATTCAAGCAGTTGAATTAGTTGTATCGACTCAATTTGGTTCCACCTCAATGCTCCAGCGAAAATTGCGAATTGGTTTTGCCAAAGCTGGCCGCTTAATGGATCTGATGGAGTCCCGAGGCATAGTTGGACCTTCCGAAGGTTCGAAGGCGCGAACAGTTCTCGTGAAATCTGAAGATTTGCCCTCTGTTCTCTCAGTTCTACAGGGGTGAAGTTCGGGGTTAGGGGTTGTCCAGCCCAATAGTCGAGAAGTAAACTCAGTTCCTCATTTAATAGAAAAACTTGGAGATCTGATGTCACTCGGTTCCTCTCTTCGCGAAGTGCGAAAATCCAGCGGTTACTCAATCGCTGAATTATCTGCACGAACTCGCATACCAGAGAGTGTCATTGAAGATTTAGAACAAGACAATTTCAGCACTTGTGGCGGTGCAGCTTACGCGCGTGGTCACATCAGAAATATTGCGAATATTTGTGGCGCTGAAGTAGAGAATCTTCTCTCGCTTTTTGAATCACAAACCATTCCATTAAATAAGTCGATTCGAGAATTGCTAAATGAGAATAATGTCACTAAGCCCAAGAAAGTTAAGCAACCAATATCTTGGAAATCTCTAGCAGGCGTCTTAACAGGATTAGTTGGCTTATTACTTGTTGGAGGCGTAATTATTTCTTCATCTAATTCACCGAGTTCAGATTCACCTACCGTGACTATTCCGAATAATGAAACTGGACCAGTTGCTACAAGAACGCAAGGTGTAGAAGTAACCCTACGGGGCGTTAATGGACTTTCCTGGGTTGCAGTCAGCGATAGCACTGGAACAACTCTCTATAGCGGTCGCATTCGTCAAGGAGAATCCAAGACTTTTACCGATAATCAATTGATCTACTTGGTTTTGGGAAATGCTGGAGCAATCGATTTAACGGTAAATGGTGAAAAGCTTGGAACTGCTGGATCAGTTGGCGAAGTTGTCCGCCTTGAATTTGGCCCTCAAGCCATTTCGCAGAACGGCTAAATCAGAAAATCTTTCCGTCGCCAGTAGAATTTGCCGGTGTCCAAACCTCGAAGCGTTGCACTTGTAACTTTAGGTTGTGCACGAAATGATGTTGATTCAGAAGAGTTAGCCGGTCGGTTAGCAGCTGATGGTTGGAAACTTGTCAGCGATCCAGGTTCGGCAGATGTTGCGTTGGTAAACACTTGCGGTTTTATCGAATCTGCGAAGAAAGATTCAATCGACGCTCTTCTGGAAGCACATTCACAGAAAAGCGACGGGACGCTACGCGCGGTTGTGGCGGTTGGATGTATGGCAGAACGCTATGGAAAAGAATTAGCACAAGCTCTACCGGAGGCAGATGCAATTTTAGGTTTTGATGACTATGAAGATATCTCTCGAAGATTGCAGGGAATCCTGGCCGGAGAGAAAGTAGAAGTTCATCAGCCGCGAGATCGACGTTCGTTAATCCCAATTTCACCAGTTGCTAGACAAGAACTAAAGCAGAGCCTGGGACAGGGAGGACTCTTTACTCGTAAACGTTTAGGAAACGCTCCGGTTGCTCCACTGAAAATTGCCGCTGGCTGTGATCGTCGTTGCACATTCTGCGCAATTCCATCATTTAGAGGCGCCTTTGTTTCCAGGCGCCCGACGGAGATTTTAGATGAGGCGCGCTGGCTCGCAGAAAATGGCGTCAGCGAACTCTTCCTAGTTAGCGAAAATACAACGTCATATGGAAAGGATCTGGGGGACCTGCGCTTGCTAGAAACGCTTCTTCCAGAGATGGCGGGTATTTCTGGAATTGAAAGAATCAGACTTTCTTATCTGCAACCTGCTGAAATTCGACCATCACTCTTGCAAGCTATTACTTCTACCGAAAAAGTTGTGCCTTATTTTGATATCTCATTCCAGCATGCATCTGAGACGCTATTACGCAGGATGCGACGTTTCGGCGATAAGGAGAAATTTTTACATCTGCTTGCCCAGATTCGTGCACTGAATCCAAATTCGGGTATCAGGTCTAACTTCATTGTTGGATTCCCAGGAGAAAGTGAATCTGAATTCCAAGACTTAGTTGATTTCGTAACTGAAGCAAGATTAGATGCAATTGGTGTCTTTCCTTATTCTGATGAGGATAAAACTGAAGCAGCAAATCTTGATTCAAAACTTGATCCGAACTTAATTCAAGAAAGAACCGAATTGCTTCGCGGTATGGTCGAAGAGTTAACCATCGAACGAGCAAATGAAAGAATTGGCGAGCGAGTTGTGGTTCTTGTTGAGGACGATGAGATAAACGAAGGTCGAGCCGAGCACCAAGGTCCAGAAGTTGATACAACCACCACGTTGCAAAGCCGTAATAAATATCGAGTGGGCGAGTATGTCGAAGCCGTCGTTAGTGATGTTTTCGGGGCAGACTTAGTTGCGAGGCCATTATGAACCTGCCCAATTCACTAACAATTTTTCGTATCTTGGCGCTTCCTTTCTGCGCATGGGCTCTTTTTAAAGAGGGCGGCGACGACCCGACTTGGCAGATAATTGCTTGGACATCTTTCTTCTTAGTTGGCCTAACTGACATTCTGGATGGACGAATCGCAAGAAAACGTAATCAGGTTTCTAGTTTTGGGGCAATCTTGGATCCGATTGCCGATAAAGCATTTATCGGTACGGCACTTGTTGGTCTTTCAATTCTTGGAAAGATTCCCTGGTGGGTTACAGCTCTAATTCTCTTCCGTGAAATTGGAATTACAATCTTCCGTCTTGCAATTGTGAATCGAAAAGTAATCTCTGCAAACCGAGGCGGAAAAATTAAGTCATTACTTCAAAACTTCTCTGTTGGTTTTTATATTTTGCCGTTACCCGAGAGCCTCTATTTGCCGCGCGATATTCTTCTAGGGGTTGCAATAGTTTTAACGATAGCGACCGGTCTTGATTACTTGAGAAACGCTCTGGAAAAGAACAAGTCATGAGTTTGGCAAAATCAGTAGTCTCAATTTTGCAAGAACGGAAAGAAACGCTTGCAGTCGCAGAATCTGTGACAGGAGGCGGAATTTCAAATGCGATTACCGAAGTTGAAGGCGCTTCTCATATCTTCCTCGGCGGGGTAGTTGCATATTCTCGAGAAAGCAAGGTTCGTGACTTATCCGTTGATTCTAAACTTATCGATGAATATGGAATCTATTCCGAAGAAGTTGCTTTAGCGATGGCCAAAGGTGCCAAATCGAAATTTGATAGTGATTGGGCGATCTCCACTACTGGTGTCGGTGGTCCAGGAGACTCCCATGGAGTTAAACCGGGGAGCATCTGGGTTGCATTTATTGGACCAGATTCGCAGGAGGCGCTATTTCTCGAGTTGACTGGATCTAGGCAGCAGGTGCGAGCCGGCGCGGTCGCCAGCATCTTTCCGGCATTTGAGCGTATCCTTAGCCGGTCAAAGCCTTGAAAGGAGATGTCTCGTGGTTCTGATGCGTACCCAAATCGGACACTCACTTCGCGGTGCTCGCATTAGCCAGGGACGCACCCTGCGCGAGGTTGCCAAGGTTGCGCGAGTATCACTTGGCTATCTATCAGAGGTTGAACGTGGCCAGAAGGAAGCTTCCTCTGAGTTACTGAATTCAATTTGTGTAGCATTAAATATTTCGCTCTCAACAGTACTTGCTGAAGTCGCTACCGAGATTAGACTTCACGAAACCCCAGTACTAACGGTAGTAGACACGAACGCGGCTTAGGGAGTTGGCGTTGGTTTCGTCAAATGCTCATTCCACTAATTCACGCTTAAATTATCAACATCAATCGACAATCCATCGCAGGACCCGTACTGCAATCATGGAAGCAGCAAAATCGCTCCTTGCCGAAAGCGGTATCAGCGCCACAAATATGATTGAAATTGCCGACCGTGCAGAGGTTTCTAGAGCCTCTCTTTACAATCATTTTCGAGATAAGCAAGAAGTATTCTTGGCGCTAGTCGAAACTGAGTTGGAGAGAATTTCCACAATTGCACTAGTTTCACAATCAAGAGCGGATGCCCTCTATGCAATTTCGCGAGAGATCTCTGAACACGATGGGTTAAGAAGCGCTATTGAACGAGATGGTGAAATCGTTGCTGCTGCCCTAACTGCAAAAGATCATCGAATCTGGGAAGAGATTTATTCTCAATTATCTAAAATCTTTGCAACAGATGTGGTCGGGGTCGGACTAGTTCTTAGATGGATATTGGGACAGGTAACTGCACCGCTCTCTCCGGAACATTCACGTGAGCAGGCCAATCGGATTGCTGGCATTCTCTAGTTTTGCGAATCTCTGAACTTCGCCGCCGGCTGATTGAACATTTTGGCCCAGATTGGGCACCTTCTTATTCAAGAGATTTTGTCATCGCAGAACTTGGCGGTCAGACTATTGATCAAGCGTTAGCGCTCGGCCTCGAACCTTCCGATATTTGGCGAGCGGTGGTTAAGCAGAACCCAGATATCAAGCCTGAACTCCGCTAGTTCTCCGGGAGTGTCGGTTTTAATTAGAACAAATGTTCGGTAAGATTTGACCCGTGTAGACGGAGAGTCTGCACAGCCCAACCAGAGCGGTTCCACATTTCCGCCCGATAAATCTCGGGCCGTCGGTGGTATTCCGTACCTTCTGGACTAACTAACGATCGAGAGAAAGGCAAGAGAGTGGCAAAAGCTGCCAAAGACCCTGCAGAAGAAAAAAATGTAAATCCAGAAAAACAAAAAGCCCTAGATACTGCGCTTGCCCAAATCGAGCGTCAGTTTGGCAAGGGCTCAGTTATAAAAATGAGCGAGAAGACCGCTACTCCAATTGAAGTAATTCCAACCGGATCGATTGCACTCGATATGGCCCTTGGTATTGGCGGATTACCTCGTGGAAGAATTATTGAAATCTTTGGACCAGAGTCCTCTGGTAAGACAACTCTTACCCTCCATGCAATTGCAAGCGCCCAGCGAGCCGGCGGAATTGCAGCATTTATCGACGCGGAACATGCATTTGATGCAGAGTATGCAAAGAAACTTGGCGTTGATATCGATGCACTTCTAGTTTCACAACCAGATACCGGTGAACAAGCTCTAGAGATTGCCGATATGTTGGTCAGATCCGGTGCGCTTGATCTAATTGTCGTCGACTCCGTAGCTGCGCTTGTACCACGTGCTGAAATTGAAGGCGAGATGGGCGATTCACATATGGGCTTGCAGGCTCGTTTAATGTCCCAAGCTCTACGAAAGATCACGGGTGCACTTAGCCAATCAAAGACAACTGCAATCTTTATCAATCAGCTCCGCGACAAGATTGGCGTCTTCTTCGGTTCACCAGAAACTACAACTGGTGGAAAAGCTCTTAAGTTCTACGCCTCAGTTCGTATGGATATTCGTCGAATCGAAACTCTAAAAGATGGCCAAGATGCAGTAGGAAATCGCACTCGCGTCAAGGTTGTTAAAAATAAAATGGCTCCACCATTTAAGCAAGCAGAGTTCGATATTCTCTACGGAATCGGAATCTCTCGAGAAGGAAGCCTTCTTGACCTCGGTGTAGATCTTGGAATAGTTAAGAAGTCAGGCGCATGGTTTACCTATGAGGGTGATCAGCTTGGCCAAGGAAAAGAGAATTCACGACAATTCCTTATCGATAATCCAGATCTTGCAAATGAAATTGAGAGCAAGATTCGTGCCCATTATGCAACTGCCGATATCGATCCAGCTTTAGTTGCTGCAATCGATGAAGCCGCTGCTGATGTCGAGTTCTAACGAACTCCTAGAAGAGTTAGAGAGTGACCCCTACTCCACGGCTACGACCATTGCGCTAAATGCACTTGGTCGCAGAGCTCGAAGTAGGGGAGAGCTCTTTGCTCTTCTTAAGAAACGGGGCACTTCGGAAGAAGTTGCAAATGCTGTTCTTTATCGCTTACAAGAACAAGGATTTGTTAACGATTACGAATTTGCGCGCTACTGGAGCGAATCTCGCCAGAGAACTAAGAAGGTTGCCCGAAGAATCATTGTTGGCGAACTTCGTTCCAAGGGAATCAGTGATGAGATTATCGATTGGGTGATAAGTGATATTACTGATGAGAACGAGTTTGAGAATGCAATGAAATTTGCAGAGCGAAAAGCTCGCTCTTATCAACGCTTGGAGGGTGATGTTGCGTATCGCAGACTCCATGGCGCTTTGGCACGACGTGGTTTTAATGGTTCAGTTATCACGCGCGTAATCTCTGAGCTAGGAATTTCCCGCCAATAACCCCTGCAAGATAGGCTCACGCCATGGATTTTCTCAGTGGCCATAAATTTCTTCCAGTTCTTGTTGCAGAAGATTCATCTTGGATGAAGGATTTAGGAAAAGTTCTTGTCGAAAATGGATTACCGATTATCGAAGTTACTCTTAGAACCACAGAGAGCTGGAAAGCAATTGAAAACCTGACTCAAGTAGATGGTCTAACTGTGGGCGTGGGCTCAGTAACAAAAGAAAATGAATTAGATCTTGCAAAGAAGCTAAATTTGAAATTTGCCGTTTCAGCCGGTTTATCTGAGCCTTTAATTTTTCATGCGAGAAACCTTGGGATTCCCTATCTGCCTGGCGTTGCGACTGCAACTGAAATGATCACAGCTCTCAGATTGGGAATCACTGATCTGAAGTGGTTTCCTGCAATGACCTTAGGTGGCGTATCCGGTTTACGGGCGATCTCTGCGCCCTTTCCAAATCTTCGATTTCTGCCTACAGGTGGAATCACCGCCTCAAATGCTCAGGACTTCCTCAATGAGAAGAACGTTTTTGCCGTAGGAGGAAGTTGGATCTTTTCAAAGGCAGATATGGCTAATAAAGACTTGGCATCAATTTCAAAAGCAATAGCCTCAACTCATAGAAGTTAGAATTCCAGGCGTGAGCGCGCGCACATATGTAATTCAAACCTTGGGTTGCCAGATGAACTCCCATGATTCAGAGCGCATTGCAGGTTCCCTTGATTCTGCTGGATACGTACCGGCACCAATCGGCACAGAACCGGATTTAATTGTTTTTAATACTTGTGCGGTCCGCGAGAATGCTGACAACAAACTTTATGGACACTTAAGCTTCTTAGTGCCCAAGAAAAGAGATAACCCAGATTTACAGATAGCAATTGGTGGTTGTCTTGCGCAGAAAGATCAAGGCGCAATAATCAAGCGAGCCCCTTACGTAGATGTAGTTTTTGGAACCCATAACATGGGCTCGTTGCCCTTTCTCTTAGAGCGTGCCCGTATTGAAAAGAGCGCGCAGGTTGAAATCAAAGAGTCTTTAGAACATTTTCCTTCTACTCTGCCCGCGCGACGCCATTCACCCTTTTCGGCATGGGTATCTGTATCAGTTGGATGTAATAACACTTGTACTTTCTGCATTGTGCCCGCCCTTCGCGGCCGGGAAAAAGATCGACGCTCCGAGGATATCTTGGGTGAAGTTAGAGC
>JBJSWS010000083.1:0-17642 GCA_046085985.1 Actinomycetales bacterium | reverse complement strand
CCCTAATGCTCATCCCCGAAGTTAAAACGCTTGATCAACTCGAAAAATCAAGCGCCCTTAGGCCTGTAGTCAAGATTGCCTGTACTCAAGATTGGAGGTAGGAAGATGAAGAAGGTAGCGCTGGTCGTAACCCTGATTTTCTCATTGCTCCTATCCCTATGGACTTCTACCAGCATCGCAAATGCCAAGGCTGCCGAGGTAACCATTGAGCTCGAGGATGCCAGCCTTCGCGTGGTACCTCCAGCAGAGGCAGAACCCACCTGGCCCACCTTGCTTGAGATGAATGAGTCCACCGCATTTGGCGCCCTTGAGATGGCCTTTGTTTCCATCATGGTCGATCGCATCGAGAAAGCGCGTAAACCAAAGGGAGCTCGCCAAGTTGGTGCTGCAATTGCAAAAGAGAAATACGGCTGGGGCAGTTATCAATTCTCTTGCTTAGATTCACTTTGGACAAAAGAGAGCCATTGGAACTATCGAGCAAGAAATCCACGAACTGGCGCACACGGCATTCCACAAGCACTTCCTGCAACACGGATGGACATCATCAGTACTGATTGGCGGACCAACCCAATTACTCAGATTGAGTGGGGATTGCGTTATATCGATATCAGGTACGAAACCCCTTGTCGCGCGCTTTCAAAATTTAAGCGCTCGCGTTATTACTAAAATTTAAACTTCTGGTTTTAGACCAATCGTCAATGGTTTTGCAGTCTCTGCAAAGAAATCATTTCCTTTATCATCAACCACAATAAAAGCCGGAAAATCTTCAATCTCAATCTTCCAAACCGCTTCCATTCCTAACTCTTCATAATCAAGAACTTCTACTTTCTTAATGCAATCTTGGGCAAGTCTTGCCGCAGGTCCACCGACTGAACCTAAATAAAAACCACCATGCTTCTTACAAGAGTCTGTTACTTGATTAGATCGATTTCCTTTAGCCAACATAACTAAGGATCCACCAAGAGCCTGGAATTGCTCGACATATGAATCCATTCGGCCGGCAGTTGTTGGGCCAAAAGAACCAGATGCATATCCGGCAGGTGTTTTCGCTGGGCCCGCATAATAAACCGGATATTTTTTAAAGTACTCTGGCATTGGCTTACCCGAGTCAATCACTTCTTTTATCTTTGCATGAGCCAAATCGCGTGCTACCACGAGAGTTCCGGTCAGCGCCAACCTGGTTTTTACTGGATGTTTAGAAAGTTCAGCAGTTATTTCTGACATTGGTCGGTTCAGATCAATTCGAACCACATTCTCATCTAGATGTTCATCGGTAGTTTCAGGTAAGAAGTGAGCTGGATCAGTCTCTAATTTCTCAATAAATACGCCATCTTTTGTGATCTTTGCCTTTGCTTGTCGGTCAGCTGAACAAGAGACTGCAATTGAAATTGGCAGAGAGGCGCCATGTCTTGGCAGGCGAATAACGCGAACATCATGGCAGAAATATTTGCCGCCAAATTGTGCGCCAATTCCTAATTTCTGAGTAAGCGTAAATATTTCTCTTTCTAATTCGACATCTCGGAAAGCTCGACCTGTCTTTGCATTTCCTGTAGTCGGAAGTGAATCCAAGTATTTTGTCGAGGCAAGTTTTCCAACCTTGGCTGTGAACTCTGCGCTGGTTCCGCCAATAACAATTGCTAAGTGGTATGGAGGACAGGCAGCTGTGCCTAGAGAGCGCAACTTATCTTCTAGCCAGATTAGGAAAGTCTTGGGATTGAGAATCGCTTTAGTCTCTTGATAAAGAAATGACTTATTGGCGCTGCCGCCACCTTTGGCAATGTATAGGAAGTTGTACTCATCGCTATGTTCGTAGTCTGAATAGATTTCAATTTGAGCTGGCAGATTATTTCCAGTGTTTTTTTCTTCCCAAGTAGTCACTGGCGCCAATTGCGAATAGCGCAGATTTAACTTGGTAAACGCATCATAAATTCCTTGTGAAATAGTTACTTCGTCACGCTCACTTGTTAGGACTTGTTGTCCTTTCTTTCCCATGACGATTGCGGTACCGGTGTCTTGACACATTGGAAGGATTCCACCCGCAGAGATATTTGCATTCTTAAGTAGATCCAAGGCGACAAAGCGATCATTTGGCGAGCTCTCCGGGTCCTTTAAAATGTTTGCTAATTGTTGGAGGTGTTCGCTACGTAAGTAATGCGAAATATCATGGATGGCAACTTCCGTTAGATTTCTAATTGCTTCGGGAGTTACTTTTAAAAAGGTGCGACCATCGGCATCAAATGTTGAGACGCCTTCGGATGAAATTTTTCGGTACTCAGTCGTATCAGGACCGATTGGAAGTAAATCTTCGTAGATAAATTCAGGCATTTTCAGAGCTATCTACTTGCTTTGCTGATTCGAGCTTGGCGCGGGCGCCATCAAGCCATTCTTGGCAGATGCCAGCAAGTTCTTCGCCACGTTCCCAGAGTTTGATTGAATCTTCTAAGCCAAGTCCGCCAGATTCAAGAGCTGCAACGACTTTCTGGAGTTCATCACGAGCTTCTTCGTAACTTAACTTGGCCATATTCGTAATCTACTCTTTTCTCAAATAACTGCTCGGTTATTTGCTGCGCTCTGCTTCAACTTCGCCCGTTGCTGTTGCAAGGGCCACACCTTCAGCAAGGCGAAGGCGAAGTTTCTCACCGGCAGTTAGCGACTTTGCACTTCGCACGATGCTCTCATCTGCTCGCTGTACGACGGCATAGCCGCGGTCTAAAGTGGCTTGTGGCGATAAAGTCCTAATGCGAGCGAGAGTATGAGTTAACTCTTCCGCCGAGCGAATAATCCGAGAATTCATACTTGCAAATGATCGTTGCATAAAGTTAACAATCTTAGTCATTTCAAGAATCACTCGATCATTAATCTTCTGGTCTGCGCGATTTCGTAGCTGCGCAATCTTTGTTAACTCTTCTTGAATATCAGGGACAACTCTTTTTGCCGCATCTGTTGGAGTTGATGCCCTTAAGTCAGCCACTAAATCCAGTAACGGCGTATCTTGTTCGTGACCGATTGCGCTAACAATTGGTTTCTTACAAGAAGCTGCCAGTCGGACCAAACTCTCATCTGAGAAGGGCAGCAGATCTTCAAATGAACCGCCACCTCGAGTAATGATGATTACATCAACGTCTGGGTCGTTATCTAATTCTTTTAAGGCAGCCGAAACTTGAATTACAGCGTCCGCACCTTGAACAGCAACTTCTCTAGTTTCAAATACCACTGATGGCCAGCGACGTTTGGCATTCTCTTTAACATCTTTTTCAGCGGCGCTAGCTCTTCCGCAAATTAGCCCAATCTTTCTCGGCAAGAAGGGCAACGGCTTCTTACGTTCTGTGGCAAATAAACCTTCAGATGCAAGTAACTTCTTTAGCGCCTCTAATCGAGCAAGTAATTCGCCAACGC
The DNA here is from genome assembly GCA_046085985.1 of Actinomycetales bacterium. Taxonomy (GTDB): domain Bacteria; phylum Actinomycetota; class Actinomycetes; order Nanopelagicales; family Nanopelagicaceae; genus MAG-120802. Next base: position 14,246 of record JBJSWS010000083.1, on the reverse strand, counting down.
CAACTTGTCGAATCTCTTTGGCATTAAGAGAAAGTCGACCAGTTGGAGTATAGAAATTTACTTTTGAATTGATTACTACTCTGGCATTTTCGCTAAGAGGAGCGATCGCCTTAAAAACTGAGCGCGGACAGGTAACTTCGAGATACATATCAACACTTGGATCTCTTAAGCGCATATAGATCATGCCGGAACCAGCGCGATCATTTAGTTGTGCAATCTCACCTTCGACCCAGATTTGTCCCAGACGATTTATGTAATCACTGATTGCTTCTGAAACTACTCGGACCGGAACCGGTTTTTCTGCGGAGGTCTCAAGCATGGCGAGATACTAATAGCGGTTCGCAATAGGATGCGCATATGCCAAAACGAGTTCTACTCGCTGCCCCGCGTGGATATTGTGCCGGGGTAGATCGCGCTGTTGTGACGGTTGAAAAGGCGTTGGAACTTTACGGAGCTCCCGTTTATGTCCGCAAAGAAATTGTTCATAACAAGCATGTTGTTGAATCGCTGAAAAAACGGGGCGCAATATTTGTCGAGGAGACCGATGAAGTGCCAGAAGGCGCCCGAGTTGTCTTCTCTGCGCATGGCGTCTCACCAAAGGTTCATGAAGAGGCAGCTACTCGCCAATTAAAGACAATAGATGCAACTTGTCCGCTAGTAACAAAGGTTCACCAAGAGGCAAGGAGATTTGCAGCTGATGATTTACAAATTCTCTTAATAGGTCACCATGGCCATGAAGAGGTTGAGGGAACTGCCGGTGAAGCCCCAGATCACATCAAATTAATTGATGGACTTGATGCTGCCCGCAGCGTTGAGATCGATCCAAATCGATCAGTTGCTTGGCTTTCGCAAACCACGTTAAGCGTTGATGAAACGATGGATACTGTTGCAATTCTTAAAGAGAGATTCCCGCAATTACAAGACCCACCTTCTGATGACATCTGTTATGCAACTCAGAATCGACAGACTGCAATCAAAGTAATTGCCCCAAAGACAGAGTTAGTTTTAGTTGTTGGATCACGGAATTCATCAAATTCAGTTCGCCTTGTCGAAGTTGCTAAAGAGTACGGTGCAAATAATGCCTATTTAATTGATTATGCAAGTGAAGTAAAAGATGAATGGTTTACAGATGTTGAGACCATCGGAGTAACAAGTGGTGCATCTGTTCCAGAGCTTCTGGTCCGCGAATTATTGGAAGATCTAGCGCGACGGGGCTATAGCGAGGTTGAAGAAGTACGAGCTATGGATGAAAGCCTGCTCTTTGCGCTGCCGCCTGAACTTCGTAAAGATTTACGCGCTGCGGGTAAGTAGCTGGCGACGTTCCTTAAAGTAGAACCACCAGCCAAATAGCGAACCAGTAATTAGAAATGGCGCAACGCTGGCTAATCCGGAAACTAAATCAACTCCGATTCGCGAGATGCTAAGTGATATTCCGCCAACGGATGGAAGAAGTATCAAAGTTGCGATTGCAAATGAGATGGGTGGATTAACTACAGCAACATAGGTAGTACCAGTTCTGCCATAGATGAGCGCGAAGTAGTAAGAAACCCAGATTGCAATTCCGGTTAAGAAGCCAACATTTGATCTAAAAAAAATCTCAACTAGGGCAACAAGTGAGATAAATAGGAATTGAAGAATTGCAACACCAGGTTTTGTTAATCCGGCACCTTTTACTGGTGATTTAAAGGGAGGTTGCGGTAATTCACTTCTCATCATTGCTCTCTTCATCTAGATCTTCATCATCTTCAAATAAATCGGGAGCTGAGAGTTCTTTTGGAGCAATCTGGCGTACCTCATCATCGACATCTTCTAGCGCCTTTAATTTGCTGGAAGAAGGTGCTCCGAGTTTGACCATCTTTCGCGCAGGTTTTAGAACATTTTCTTCTGCACTCTTGATTAAGTCGTTGAAAGCGCGTTCGGTGGATTTGAGTCGATCCCCAAGAGTCTCGATCTTGCTATGCACTTTTCCGATTCGCTTTAGTAGCTCGCCGGCAAGATCGGTAATTTCTTGGGCGTTTTTGGCAAGTTCGCTTCTGCTAAATACATAAGCAACAGTTCGAAGGAGAGCCATCATCGTTGTTGGAGTAGCAATAGTTACATTCTTTTCAAATGCCTTATGGAGAAGTTGGGGCTCGACTTCAAGGGCTTCAGAGAGAATCGATTCAAAAGGAGCGAAGAGAACTACGTAATCAGGGGAGTTGCCGGTCTCTTGGTAGCCACGTTTGGCAAGTGCCGTGACATGGCCAAGTAAATCTTTGGCGTGGAGCTGCATCATCCGAGTGCGCTCTAGCGGATCTTTCTCAACTATGGCATCAAGGAAGCGATCAAAAGGAAATTTTGAATCGATAAAAATTTCGCTGCCACCAGGGACCGAAATCTTTATATCTGGTTTAGATATCTCAGTTCCGGAAGCGCGATAATCCTGTTTAAAGAAATGAACATTTTCAATGAGCCCAGCATTTTCGAGAAGTGTTTCTAATTGAGCTTCACCATATTTGCCACGAGTCTGTGAATTTGAAAGTGCGCCGGCAAGCTTTGTGGTTTCGCGTAAGAGATTTTCATTTCCAAGTCGCATCGTCTCGATCTGGGAGCGCATCTCGCTCTCGGCACGAGCGCGCTTAACTTCAGCTTCTTGACTCTGGGTTGCCAGTTGTGACATTCCAGTTGTTACAGCGCGAAGTTGTTCGTTTAAAGTCGTAAGACGAGCTTCTTCTTTTCGCATCTCTTCTAGTTGGGTATTTAGAAGAGTGACTTTCCCTTTTTCATTATTGACTCGAAGGGATCCAATTACCAATCCGATGGCAAGACCGATTAGTAGGCCAACTCCAATGGAAAGTGCGCTGTTCATGCTCATATCGTGGCAGGAGAGGCTGACATTGGCCGTTAGGCTCTACCCCTCGTGAGCCTCTCTATTGGAATCGTCGGTCTGCCAAATGTTGGAAAGTCGACCCTCTTTAATGCGTTGACCAAGAACAACGTTCTGGCTGCCAACTACCCATTTGCGACCATAGAGCCAAATGTTGGCGTAGTTGGGGTTCCCGATGAGCGTCTGCCAGTTCTTGCAAAACTCTTTGGTTCAGAGCGGATCATTCCGGCTGCAGTCTCATTTGTAGATATCGCCGGGATTGTAAAAGGAGCATCTGAAGGTGCCGGACTTGGAAATAAATTCCTAGCAAATATCCGTGAGAGCGATGCTATCTGTCAGGTAATTCGAGTCTTTACAGATCCTGATGTTGTCCACGTTGATGGCCATGTTGATCCTTCCAGCGATATTGAAACTATCAATACTGAATTACAGCTTGCCGATCTCCAAACTCTAGAGAAAGCAATTCCCAGAGTTGAGAAAGAGGCGCGCCAAGATAAAGAACGTAACTTGGTTCTTGCCGCTATGAAAGAAGCAGAGACGGTACTTGCTGCCGGTAAATTGCTATTTGGTTCTAACGTTGATTTAGCTCTCTTAAAAGAGCTGGGCCTACTGACTGCCAAACCTTTTCTCTATGTTTTTAATGTTGATGCGGCAGAACTTGCAGATCCAGAACTCCGAAAAAAACTACAGGATCTAGTTGCCCCGGCTGAGGCGATATTTTTGGATGCAAAAACTGAGGCAGAACTTGCAGAACTAGATGATGCAGAGGCGTTAGAACTACTTAAATCAATTGGCTTGGAAGAGCCTGGCTTAAGCACATTAGCAAGAGTTGGCTTTAAGACATTAGGATTGCAGACTTATCTAACGGCAGGTGAGAAAGAAGCACGTGCCTGGACAATTCATAAAGGAGATACAGCGCCAGCTGCTGCTGGAGTTATTCATACAGATTTCCAAAAAGGTTTTATCAAAGCAGAGGTTGTCTCCTTTGCTGACTTAGTTGCCGCCGGTTCTATGACTGAGGCAAAAGCTCGCGGAAAGGTGAGAATGGAAGGCAAGGATTACGTAATGCAAGATGGCGATGTAGTGGAATTTCGATTCAATGTCTGAAACTAAATCAAAGCATCTAGTTGGTCTGCCAGAAAAAGAGCGGACTGATTTAAGAAATCTGGCAATCATCGCCCACGTTGACCACGGTAAGACAACTCTTGTTGATGCGATGCTATGGCAGAGCGGTGCATTTGCATCCCATAAAGATCAAGCAGAATCGCAAGATCGAGTCATGGATTCAATGGATCTCGAACGGGAAAAAGGAATTACGATTCTGGCGAAGAACACCGCAGTCAAACGTGGTCCGACAACAGTAAATATTATTGATACACCAGGTCACGCAGATTTCGGTGGTGAAGTAGAACGTGGTCTAGAGATGGTTGATGGCGTTGCCTTGCTTGTCGACGCTTCTGAAGGACCACTTCCACAGACTCGGTTTGTTTTAAGAAAAGCGCTGCAGAAAAATCTGCCAGTTATTTTAATTATTAATAAGGTAGATCGACCTGATGCGCGCATCGCAGCTGTTGTCGATGAGACTTACGAATTATTCCTAGATCTTGATGCAACTGAGACGCAGATTGATTTTCCAATCGTTTACACCTCAGCAAAAGCAGGACGTGCATCATTGAACCGTCCAACCGATGGGGGAATGCCAGATCAAGATGATCTTGATGTTCTCTTCGATGTAATCTTCAAAACTATTCCAGCGCCAAAGTTCCATGAAGGCGCTCCTTTGCAAGCACATGTAACAAACCTAGATTCATCTCCATATTTAGGTCGTCTGGCACTTTGCCGGGTACATGAAGGCACAATTAAAAAGGGACAGCTTGTAACGTGGATTAAAGGTGATGGTTCGCAAGAGAAGGTAAAGATTTCAGAGTTAATGATGACCGAAGGCCTAGAGCGAGTCCCAGTTGGCGAAGCTGGTCCTGGCGACATCATCGCAGTTGCTGGTATCGAAACTATTACCCTCGGCGAGACCTTAGCTGATAGCGAAAATGCACACCCGCTGCCATTAATCACCGTTGATGAACCTTCGATTTCGATGACCATTGGTATAAATACTTCGCCACTTGCCGGACGAGTTGGCAAGAAATTAACTGCGCGATTAGTTAAGAATCGACTTGATAGCGAACTTGTTGGAAATGTTTCACTCCGTGTTTTAAATACTGATCGTCCAGATACCTGGGAAGTACAAGGTCGCGGCGAATTACAACTCGCAGTTCTTGTAGAAATGATGCGTCGCGAAGGTTTTGAATTAACCGTAGGTAAACCACAAGTAGTTACTAAAGAGATCAATGGAAAAGTCCACGAACCGATGGAACGTCTAACCATCGATGCGCCAGAAGATTATCTTGGCGTCATAACTCAGTTAATGGCCCTTCGTAAAGGTCGCATGGAACAGATGGTCAACCACGGAACCGGTTGGATCCGTATGGATTTCAAAGTTCCCTCGCGAGGCTTAATCGGTTTTAGAACTGAATTCTTAACCGAAACTCGTGGCACTGGATTGTTACACCATGTTTTTGATGGTTACGAACCATGGAGCGGCGAACTACGTACTCGACCAACCGGATCTCTCGTTTCAGATAGAGCCGGTACTGCAACTTCATATGCAATCTTTGGATTGCAAGAGCGCGGCACAATCTTTGCTGAAGTTGGTTCTGATGTTTATGAAGGTATGGTCATCGGAGAGAATTCGCGACCTGAAGATATGGATGTAAATATTGTTCGCGAGAAGAAGCTCACCAATATGCGTGCTGCAGGCTCTGATGAAAATGAGCGATTAATTCCACCAAAGATTCTTAATTTAGAGCAAGCTCTTGAGTATTGCCGAGAAGATGAATGCGTGGAAGTAACTCCGATTAACGTTCGCATCAGAAAAGTAATCTTGGATCAGAATGAGCGATCTCGTATGACTTCTAAGGCGAAGAAAGCCAACCAAGAGAACTAGTTCGCGACACGCGCAAAAACCCTTATAAATCTAGGGAAATTCGCCAAAAAGCTAGCCCTGTCAGTGGTGGCCGCTGTAATGCGGTTACTCGAAAGGAGCTGGCTATGAATCTACGCGAACTAGCATTTCAACTCTCTGCCATTACTTTAATTTCCGACGCTGCCAAAGAAGCGAAGGATCGATTGCGCCGTGAATTTGCAGCTGCGCTTGATGAGGTTGGAGCCGATGCTGCAAAAGCGATGCTAGCTGGAGAAGAGATTGCCAAAGTCTCTCTGATTCAACCTAAGACATCGGCTGAAGTTCTAAGCGAGAAGGCGCTTGTCGAGTGGGTTAGGGCAAATTGGGATTACGAAATTGTCGAAACTGTCCGAGACTCATTCCGGAAACATATTTTAGAATCCGTCGAAAATGTTGATGGCCACGCTATCTATCCACGCACTGGTGAAGTCTTAGATTTCATATCCTTTAATTCAAGAGATCCTTATATAGCTACACGTTTTAAAGATGGTGGCCGCGAAGCCTTGATCGAAGCCTTTCGAGTTGGTGCATTAAGTCCATCTGAAGTTATGGCAGAAGAGCTTTTGATGGCGGTGGGCCAGTAATGTCATATTTTAATTTAGAACATTACGAACCAGTTGAAAATCGCATCCGTCTCTTCTGGTCTAAATATCCAAATGGCAGATTACTAACTGATCTACAACGAACCGAACGCCCAGATGGTCGTATTGAATGGATCTGCAGAACAGAGGCTTATACAAATCTGGAAGATATTCGCCCCCAATCAACTGGCTTTGCCACCGAAATTGAAGGAAGCTCTCCAGTTAATCGCGCAAATGCCAGTGAAAATTGCGAAACATCGAGCATTGGCAGATGCCTTGCAAATCTTGGATTTGCTGCAAAAGGTAGAAGAGCAAGCAGAGAGGAGATGAGCAAAGCTGCTCGCGCCCAACAAGGTTCCGATCGCAATCAAAATCCAAATCTAGCCAGGAAAAAACCGTTAAATGAAGGTGATTGGGAGAAGCTACTCACTGGCTTACTCGCCTGCGCCGACTCCAATCAATTAAAGGCTTGGTCAGCCTTTGCTGCGACCTTTGCGATGCCAGATAAGAAACGTACCGAGCTTCTAGCTATTTTTAACTCACATAAAGAATCCATGAATAAGAAAGCAGATGTCGCTTAAGTTATTTCAAAGTAATGCTTGAAGCAAGATGATCGCTAATTCCATAATGTTGATGAATCTTTGAGATTACATCGACACTCGTTAATTCTTTACTCATAATGTAATCAAATTCGATATTAGCTTTCCACGATGGATAAGTAGGTCCTTTTACTAAATCATTCCAGCCCGACACTTTCGGGGCAATACCCCACGGAAGATTAAAGTCTCCGGTCATTACATGCAGACCCGGTAATTGTTCGACCCAGTTAGCTATTTTCTTAAGTTGGCGCAGATTCATAATTGGCACAAAAGATAGATGTGTCGTTGTAACCGAAATTCCATTTTCAAGTTCTGCAACTAATGCAGACCTTGGTTCATCAGAGACATAGATCATTCTTGGTCGCTTTTCACCCGCAACTAGTAATGGCATCCCTAATGGCGCCTTACCAAGATTTATTCGATGCCAGCGCTTGACCGGAACTTTAGAAACTATGCCAATTCCATACATTGCATCTGGTGGTACTGGTGTTTGATTATCAAAAACAATCTCCTCAGTAACACCATGCCATTTCTCACCAGGTGTTCCATACATTGCTGGTGCAAATGCCCAATACGGTGCACCAATTTCTTCTGCAATTTCGCGAACCTGATTTCCGTTTCCAGAGCGATCCTGATGAACATCAACCTCTTGAATAGCAATTACATCGCTATTTGCATCGTGATGTAATTTCTTTAGAGCATCACTTAGCTTGGTTGAACTTGGTGGAATAGCCATACCGTGCAATAAGTTCCACGAAGTAATCGTTAAACCGGCTCCCATACCTAAAAGGCTACATATCGAAAGGCGCACTTGTATTTTTAGAGGGAATTTGAGGTGGCTAGTAAGGTCGCCCCATGCTTCTTGATCTGCCACTTTCCCGAGGCGAACTCGATCGCGCAGGACATCTGCGTGGCGATTCTGACGCATTGGAGCGGCTCTGGCAGAAGGCACGGATCATAGAAATGTTAGGTGATCGATTTAGATGTAAGCAGGGTGTGCTTCATTACCTGAGCGTTAATGAAGTTACCGCCTCGCATTTAGATGCTTTCTTTCTTGGTTTAGATACCCAAGGAGTTCCTTATTTCTTGATTTATCTGGGAGAGGCACCAGCTGAATTTCCAGAAGAGTATGAAAGTTTGCGAACCATTGGAGTTAAGTTAAATTCACTTGATATCGGTGCAGCAGTTCACTCATTAGCACTTTCGCAGTGGCATCAGGCGCACCAACGATGTGCCAAATGTGGTGCAGAAACAATTTCAACAATGGGTGGTGCGGTTAGAAAATGTCAATCATGTGATGCCGAACATCATCCAAGAACTGATCCGGCGATTATTGTTTTAGTAAAAGATGTAAATGACCGAATTCTTTTAGGTCGTCAGAAGATCTGGCCAGCAAAGCGTTTCTCAACTTTTGCAGGATTTGTCGAACCTGGTGAATCATTTGAAAGTACGGTAATCAGGGAAGTAGCTGAAGAATGTGGTGGCCAGGTCACCAATATGCGATATCTAGGTTCACAACCTTGGCCATTTCCAGCTTCAATCATGATTGCATTTGAAGCAACTATCTCTAATCCAGAAACAGTCAAGGCAGATGGTGAAGAGATTGAAGAGATAATTTGGCTCGATCGAAACGAGATTAAGATAAAAGTTGCTGCGCAGGAATTACTGCTGCCACCAGCAATTTCGGTTGCCAGAGCGATGATCAATGCGTGGTACGGAGCAGAAGCTAAAGCAGAGTTAGTAAGCAAGGAAACATGGCGCAATTAGCCGATGAAATTCTGGCAGCGCTAGATCAAGAACAGCGAGCAGTTGCTACCGCGGTTCGTGGACCAGTCTGCGTTATCGCTGGAGCCGGAACCGGTAAGACTCGGGCAATTACCCATCGACTTGCTTATGCCGTTGATATCGGAATTGTTGAACCAAATCGAATTCTTGCCCTCACATTTACTGCTCGAGCAGCAGGTGAGATGCGAGCACGACTTCGAGCGCTAGGAGTTCCAGCAATTGCGGCAAGAACTTTTCATGCAGCTGCCTTAAAGCAGTTGCTCTACTTCTGGCCAGAAGCTCTGGGTGGGCGATTTCCCTCGCTTTTAACTAGTAAAAGCGCATTCTTAGGCGAGGCGCTGGATCGAGCTGGAGTCTCGCTTACTAAATCGCCGGCAACGTTACGGGAAATTTCTAGTGAAATTGAATGGGCGAAAGTCTTACAGATTCCAAGCGATGAATATGTAGAAGCAGCGCTTTCAAATAATCGTGCCATTACATCGAAAAATAAATTGAATTTAGAGGATATCGCACGTACATATGAATCCTATGAAAGCCTAAAGCGTCAAGAGCGAGCAATTGATTTTGAAGATGTTTTGTTACTTACGGTTGGAATGCTAGAAGAAGTTAAAGAGATTCGAGATCGAGTTCGAGATCAATATCGTTATTTTACCGTTGATGAATACCAAGATGTCTCTCCGCTGCAGCAGCGGCTCTTAGATCTCTGGCTCGGAAAACGTAGTGATATCTGTGTAGTTGGCGATCCAGCGCAGACTATTTATTCATTTGCCGGGGCGACTCCAGCCTTCTTACTTAACTTCACAAAGCGCTTCCCAGATGCGCAAGTAATTCGGTTAAGCGCGGGCTATCGATCAACTCCAGAGATTATCAATATTGCAAATGCGATCTTGCGAAGCGGCGAACTTGGTCATGATTTAGAAGCGGTCAACTCTCACGGAGATCAACCGACGTCATTTGGTTTTAAGAGTGAGAGTGAAGAAATTAATTCAATAGTAAATGCACTTCGTTCCAAGATTGATTCTGGAACTAAACCGCATGAGATTGCAGTTCTAGCCCGTACTAACGCCCAATTAGAGGACTTGGAGAAAGCCCTGATAGGAGCAGGGATTGAAAATCAAATTAGAACTGCTGAGAGATTCTTTGAGCGAAGCGATGTGCGAGCAATGGTTTCGGCAATCCGTAGCGCATCGGTGCTTGCAACAGCTGATTGGCTCAGCGAGTTACGAGATTTACTCAAACAATTTGGCGATAGCGATAAATATGCAAGATCGATAATTCAGTTAGCCCAAGAGTTAGCAAATGACGGGATTGATTCGATGCGCGCCTTTCTTCGCGAATTAGAAGATCGTGCTGAACAGAACAATCCACCTGATCTACCCGGCGTAACGCTTGCGACCTTGCATAGCGCTAAGGGTTTGGAGTGGGAATACGTCTATTTAGTAGGCGCATCTAATCGATATCTACCGTGGCCAGGCTCATCGCCTGAAGAGGAGCGCCGACTTTTTTATGTGGGTGTAACCAGAGCAAAGCGAGAACTCACCCTTTCCTACGCTGGTGAGGCGAGCCCATTTATCGCCAGCGCGGGCCTTTCCTAAAAATTAGGGCCAGAATTAATTAGCTTGCGAGAATCGATCGCCTTCACCTACCCTTGCCGGATGCAGATTACGAGCACTCTAAAGACGAACCGCAATGCGCTTCGTCTTAATTGGGCTGCCTATTGGACTGCATCAGAGTCAGCAAATTGGGGATTCACCTATTTTGCAACCAAGTATTCAAATTGGGATTCTGGAACCTGGAGCTCTATCGGATAAGTAAGAGATAGAGAAGGCCAGGGGCCCAGAATCCAAAAGGATTCGGGCCCCTTTTTCTATCTCCAGATACCTGAAGAGCTGCCACGCAATATGAAAAAAGAAAAAAGAAATAAAAAGAAAGAAATAGAAAACGAGAGATAAGGGAGAGGTGAGGAGAATGACAGTTCTCTTTAGCGAATTATTGGTACCTGGTTGGGCGCAAGACGAATCTGGAAAGATCGGTCTAAATGCAGTCACAGGTAGCTACAGTGATGGTCGCGGATTAAATCTTCCTTGCCACAATGCATCTGCAGAGCTCTTCTTCTCTGAGAAGAGCGAAGAGATTGCAATGGCGAAAAGTCTCTGTGGTGGCTGTCCGGTAAAGAACGAGTGCTTAACAGGAGCGCTCTCAAGAGAGGAACCTTGTGGCATCTGGGGCGGCGAACTCTTTGAAGATGGCAGAGTAGTTATGCGCAAACGCTCCCCAGGAAGGCCCCGTAGCGCACGGATTGAAACAGAACTAGAAATAGAACTAAGTACAGAACTAGAAACTGAAATAGAAATTGAAAGCGCTAAGGCCTTAGTTGCATCTTAAATTGGCTAAACGTTCTGTAAATGGGTGGGCGTAATCTCGGGAAACCAAGAGAGCGCCTCATCCCGGAAATTTCCTTGCGCACGTAATTGGCAGAAGATTCCAGTTGTACCAAGAGTTACCCGATGAATTAACACATACTCAGCTGGAAGATTTAGTTGGAAACCAATCTTGGCTGTGGGATTTCGCGGATCGCCAACTCGGACGCTCTGCTCACGTAGCCACTCGCGGGTGTACTCGAAATACGGAGTACGTAATGGTTCTACAAGTGGAAGTAGATAATCTAGAACTAATTGTGGATCCACATCGACTTCAGGAAGAATAAATCCATCTTCTTTAAATCCTTGATAAAGAGCGAGCGCATCACCTTCAAGTGCATTACGTAATAAACGCTTAAATGGTTCTGGGAAGCCATTTGGCAAGCGATTGCAAGCGCCAAAATCCAGAACTCCTAATCTGCCATCAGCTAGAACGCGGAAATTTCCTGGATGCGGGTCGGCGTGTAGCAAACCGGCGCGCATTGGGGCGGTGAAGTGGAATCGCGCCAACTTTATGCCTGCGTTATTTCGCTCTTCCTGACTTCCATTAGCAATTACTTTTGATAAAGGTTTGCCTTCCAACCACTCACTAATGATTACTCGATCAGTTGCGCTAACTACTTTCGGAATTGCGATATCAGGATCATTTAAGTAAGCGTTCCAACATGCCTCTTGGGCTTCAGCCTCAAATCGATAATCGACCTCTTCAATAATGCGAGCCTTCATCTCTTCCAACAATGGTTTCATTTCAAGACCTGGCATAAATAATTGGAAGATCTTGGAGAATCGTTCGATCTGATTTAAGTCAGAGATTAAGGCCTCCGCAGCACCTGGATACTGAATTTTTACCGCAACCACTCTGCCATCTTTCCAACGCCCTTTATGTACTTGACCAATTGAAGCTGAGGCAGCGGGCTTATCTTCAAATTCTGCGAAGTTATCTCGCCAATCTTCACCTAACTCTTTTGCTAAAACTTTATGCACCACTCGTGCAGGTAGAGGCGGGGCTGCTTCTTGTAATTTAACCAGGGTCTGGCGATATGGTTTTGCGATTTCTTCAGGTAGGGCTGCTTCAAAAACTGATAGCGCTTGACCAAACTTCATGGCGCCGCCCTTAAGTTCTCCAAGAACTTTAAAGACCTGCTCTGCAGTTTTCTCTTGCAATTCTGCGAAAGCAAATTGCGGGGATTGCCCAATTAATTGTCTACCAAAACCTATGGCGCCACGTCCGGCAACAGCGAGCGGGATACTCGCTAACTTTGCGCTACGAGTGCTGGTCTTTCTTGGGATCTCTTTTGACACCCGCAGATTCTCTTTCAGTTATCACCTCGGCGCGAGTTGAAAATCGGCGGGTAACCAGTTGCAGGAGCAGCCAGGATGGCGCTGCCAGTTGCGACTCTGTGGTGATAGAAAATTCTCTGTTGAGAAATTAATCGTTCTCCCAGCCAAAGAAGAGGAGCCGGTATCTGAGAACTCGGCGATTGCAAGGGAGGCAAAGCCAGCTCCGGTGATGGCAAGGGAAGCGCATAACTCAGTGAAGTCATTTGGAAAATAAGCGCTCTCTATTTTTGTTAGCGAACCTGACTCTTTCTCGCCAAGAAGAATGCAGGAGAAGCATGGAGTCTTACCCGGAACTATGAATGGCCCGATTCTTAACTCACCAGATAGAAAATCGATTACAAAAATCGGAATTTTCCGATCAAAACTATCTTGCTGGGTATGTGGATGTGGTGGACCTATTGAAATTATCAACTCGCGTTCGGGCATTGCCTTTAGTGGAAAAAGTGAGATTTCTGCGCTGGATTTACGGAGCAACTCTGTTTTTGAAAGGCCGATATCTCCAAGTGAGAAAAATCCGCCAATCAAATCCCCGATTTCAACTTTTGCATCAGATGAGATTGCGGTGGAACTCTTAAATTCGGATTGTGAAAAGCCTGATGCAAGTAGATTAGTAAAGAGCGCTACCGCGATTCTAGAAAATAGATATCGACCCTCACCGATTATTGAAATCTTTAACTCTTGACGTGCCAATAATTTCTCAGTCCCACCGTCTAAGACATGCTCTCGCCTGGCCGACCCCGATGATTCAATTTCAAATCGATGCTGAAAGTTCTCACGAGCAGTATCGATTAAATCGTTAGCGCTCTTTGATTTTCCTTGCTGTAAGTGTGGAATGGGAGTTATTCCCTTATCAATCAAGGCGAGATCGGCCAAGATTGATAGCGCCGGACCATATTTCGCGGTATCTATCGTGGGCTCTATTCCGAATCGCAAATCGACTAGTAGTGATTCAATCTCTGTGCCTGCAATTTGATCGGGAAGAAGAAAATTTCGAAAACGAGATCCGACTCTTAATTGTCCGCAAGAGGTACGCCAGGATGTAATTCCGGATTTAAGCCGATAGGTCATCGACTAATCATGAATTAATCGCAACTCTGCCATCAAAGAGCGTCGGCATTTTTGTGGATTGTTTTTAAGGATCGGGATTTAAGGATTTTTATCAAGTGCAGGTCTACTAAAAAGAAAGAAGGGGAGCGCACTAGGCGCTCCCCTTCCTAAGCTTTGGGTTCTTAGGCTTTGCCCAAGATGCGATTAACAGTGGTGCCGCATACAGGGCACTTGCCCTTCGCCATACGACGACCAGAGTCAGAAACGTTTACTGTTCCTTCGAACTGACGCTTCTCTTTGCACTTAACGCAGTAGGCCTCACCCTTATATGTTTCAGCCATCTTTTCCTCCGATCCTCACAGGGTTCTAGTACCTGCGAATGCCCTCACCATACCCCCGCTACACGCTCAAACCATCGCAATCCACGCTCATTTGAGGCGATTTCCTGCAATAAGTCCGATTTGTCACAGAATTAACAGGATTTAACTCTTAAATTAGCGGCTCAAATCGGCGCTCGCATCAGCACTCTCATCGGCACTCTCATCGGTACTCGTATTAGCGCTGGGCACCGGCTTCGTAGCCTTCAAG
>JBJSWS010000082.1:0-8543 GCA_046085985.1 Actinomycetales bacterium | reverse complement strand
ACTTATTCGCTCTTAGGTCTACCAGATGCAACGCTAACTGAGGCGAGAGAACGCATTCGAGCCGCCATAATCAATAGCGGTTTCCGGTGGCCAAATCAGAAAGTTACCGTATCGCTATCTCCGGCTTGGTTACCGAAAAGTGGCTCATCATTCGATCTGCCAATTGCACTTGCTATTTTGGTCGCCTCTGGCCAGTTGGATAATTCACGAATTTCGAATCAACTTTTTGTCGGCGAACTTTCCCTTGAAGGATCTCTGCGGTCCATTCGTGGCTTGCTACCTATATTGATTGCGGCAAAACGTCACGGTATCGAGAAGGTAATTGTGCCAAGTGAATCCATTAATGAAGCAGAAGTTGTGGGTGGGTTAAACATTAGCGCTCTGTCGAACCTAAAGTCGGTGGTCAAGTTCTTGTTAGGTGAACTTATTTATGAAGCGCCAAAAATGCTCGACTTTGAAATTAATGAGAGTATGAATGACTTGGCAGACGTTGCCGGACACCGAGAGGCAAAGTTTGCTTTAGAAGTCTTAGCTGCAGGTCGACATAACCTATTAATGATTGGGCCGCCCGGAACTGGAAAAACTATGTTGGCCGAACGTATTCCTTCGATACTTCCGCCACTTAATATGGAAGAGGCAATTGATGTTGCTGGGATTCATTCGATTGCGGGAATCCTGAAACAGAATTCAATAAGTTCGGCTCCACCTTTCATAGCTCCACATCATGCAACAACAATTCCGGCACTCGTCGGCGGCGGTACTGGCTTGATAAAGCCAGGAGCATGTTCTTTGGCCCATAACGGAGTTCTTTTCATTGATGAAGCCCCAGAATGCGGTTCGGGAATTCTTGATGCCCTAAGGCAACCAATGGAATCGGGCCAAGTCATTATTTCCAGAGCCAATTCAAGTGCAAAATTCCCAGCAAAATTTATTCTTGTCTTAGCCGCAAATCCTTGTCCATGTGGAAAATTTTCTGGCAGAGGTAGAGGTTGTCAGTGCTCTTCACTTCAAGTGCGGCGTTATCTTGGAAAATTATCTGGACCATTATTAGATCGCATAGATATCAGAATAAGAGTAGATGCCCCAAGCCGTATGGATCTAGCTGGCGAATTTGGTGAGAGCAGCTCTGCAATAAGAGCGCGAGTCCTTAACGCTAGAGAAATCGCAAAGAATCGTTTTTCAGATTTTGGTTTTGAAACTAATTCACAAATTTCTCCTAATTTATTGCGGGGAAAGTTTCGCGCAACAAAGGATGCCATGGTGCTTTTAAGTGACTTACTTGATCGCGAAATTATCAGCGCCAGAAGCTTCCATAGGCTTCTTCGGGTTGCCTGGAGCATTGCAGATCTAGGCAACATAAGTGTTCCGGGAAAGCTGGAAGTAGAGCGAGCGATTGCCCTCCGTTCAGGAATGGAACACGAATGAACTTCTCTCTACTTCGCCTGTTCCATGCAGTTGATCCAGGAGATAGATTTTGGATTGATGAAATTGCAAGTATTGGGCCGGAATCTGTAATTGAAAAGCTTGAAAACAATAGTTATCAAGTTAAGAAAAGATCAATCGGGCGCATCCAAGAGAGACTCAAGCGCCCAATATCTGACCTACTAAAAGAAATAGAGGATTCAGGTTCCAGATTTATTACTCAAGATGAAATCGAGTGGCCCCACTCGTTAAATGACCTAGTCGCACCGCCTATTGGTCTAATAGTTCGAGGAGATCTTCCGAAATGTAACTCAGTATCAATAGTCGGCACTAGAAATCCAACAACTTACGGAGCTCGAGTTGCCAGTGATTTCGCGGCCGGCTTTATTGATCGCAGTATTGAAGTGATCAGTGGTGGCGCATATGGAATTGATACCCACGCACATCGAGGAGCTCTTGCTGCAGAAGGCAAAACTTTTGCAGTTTTAGCATCTGGAATCTCAATCAACTATCCAGCAGGAAACGAACGACTCTTTGAAGAGATAGCCGAAAGTGGTGGACTTATCTCAGAAGTCATGCCCAAAGAGAAGGCTCGCCCAGAGAGATTTCTAACGCGAAACCGAATTATCGCGGCCTTATCACGTTGCACAATCGTCGTGGAAGCCGCATTTAGAAGTGGCTCGCTTCGTACCGCACGAGATGCAGCTGAGATGTTGCGTTACGTATTGGCAGTTCCAGGTCCCATAAGTTCTCCAACCAGTGATGGTTGTCATCGACTAATTGGGGAGCGTTGCGCAGAGATAGTTACTTCTGTACCTGATGCGATGGAGTTCATTTCTAAGTCACCATGTACCCTTTGTGGTGATGGAACATAAGTCGGCTTTTATCTCAATCGTAGGCAGACCCAATACAGGTAAATCAACACTAATAAATGCATTAGTTGGTGAAAAAGTTGCAATCACATCGCACCATCCAAATACAACAAGACATGCAATTCGTGGCATCCTCTCAGAGGACGATTTTCAATTAATTTTTCTTGATACCCCTGGTTTACATAAAGCAAAGACGCCGCTAGGTACCGCATTAAACCGAGTTGTAGATGAGAGCATCACCGATGTTGACATTGTTATTCAATGCATCCCCGCGGTTGAAAAAGTTGGAGATGGTGATTTATATATTGCAAGACAACTGGCAGGAAATAGCTCGATTCGCAGAATCTGCGTTCTGACGATGATTGACATGATTGGTAAAACTGAACTACCAAAACAATTGATGGCTATTTCAGAACTAGCCAAAAAGGCAGGGTTTGAGTGGGACGAAATAATTCCGGTGTCGGCGTTTACGGACACTCAAATACAACTTCTTATAGATCTCCTTGTAAAACACTCAAAGGTTGGACCAGCTTTTTATCCAAAGGATATGAAGAGCGATCAAGAGTTAGAGAAAACTATTTCAGAATTAATTCGAGAGTCAGCGATAGCCGGGTTATTTGAAGAAGTTCCGCACTCTGTTGCAGTAGTAATAGATGAGATGTCAGAGAGGGAAGATAAGAAAATCTTCGATATTCATGCTTCAGTCATCGTTGAGCGAGATAGCCAGAAAGCAATTCTCATTGGCAAAGGCGGAGAGAATCTAAAAATTGTCGGCACAAAGGCAAGAACTGAGATAGAGAAAAAAGTGGGCATGAAAGTCTTCTTGAAGCTTCATGTAAAGGTAATATCCAATTGGCAGAAGGACCCTAAGTCCTTACAAAAGTTGGGCTTGGTGGAGTAGTAATAATTAAGGTGCGATTACAGCAGCAGAAGGTTTTCGGCTCGCAAAATAAGATCCAATTAGTACCAAAGGTAAACCGATTGCGATTGCCAAAGTAATTGGTTCGCTCAAGAGAATAATTCCAAGCACTACTGCAACTGCGGTATTTGGATAGACGACAAGAGAGGCGCGGGCCGGCCCGATCTCATCAAGAACTATGAAGAAGACCCAGAAAGCGATACCGCTACATAGAATTCCAAGGCCCAATGTTGCAAGAACTGCACTTAGTGACGGCGATTCCTTGGGCAGGCTAGTTAAGGCAAATGGTGCAAATAAGAGTGAAGATGCGAACATGGCAATTCCATTGATAGTAAGCCCGGAAACTCCGACAACCTTTCGGGTAACCATATTTACTGCCCAGGCGTATGAAGCTGCGGCAATAAGAACTTGTAATAACGAAACAGTATTTCCGAAATCTGAAAGACTTTCGATTCCAACTATCAAAACAATTCCAATCAAACCTATTACGATTCCGAAAATTCGCACTCGATGAGCCGCGGTCGAATCTCCAGTGTGGTGTGCAAATAACGTCGCCCAAATTGGCACAGTAGCAACTAGTAAGGCAACCACACCTGACGATAGATCTCTCTGAGCGCTAGTTATAAGTGTCCAAGGTACAACCATCTCCAAGAGCGCATAGAAGAGAATATATTTTAGATAAGGACGAACTGATGCTTTAGATTTTTCTCTAATCGCTAGCGGAATAAGGAAGGCTGCTCCAATTATCAGGCGCGAGAAAACAATTAACGGAATTGATAACTCGTCTACGGCTACTTTCATAAAGAGGTAAGGAACCCCCCAAATAAATCCGATCAGCGAAAAAAGCAGCCAGCCTCTTTTAGACATTTAAACTCCGATACAGTTTTAAAGTTTCTGCTACAACCTTATCCCAACCAAATTCTGCGACGGCACGTTTACGACCAGCCACACCTAACTCATGTGCGAGAGTTTTATCACTCAGGACTCTAGTAATAGCCTCCGCCAACTTAAATTCATAAGTGGAAGAATCTTCCTGAAAATCAATCAAGATTCCTGTCTCATTATTTTTTACAACTTCTGGAATTCCTCCTACATTACTTGCAACAACCGCAGTTTCGCAGGCCATGGCTTCTAGATTAACAATCCCTAGGGGCTCGTAAATCGATGGGCAGACGAATACTGTGGCTGAAGTAAGTAAATTCACCAGATCATTCTTTGGCAAAACCTTTTTGATCCAAATTACATTCTTTCGTGAATCTTGAAGCTCTTGAATTAGCTGTGCAACTTCATCTGCAATTTTTGATTCATCCGGATTGCTTGTAGCAATAACTAGTCCAAATTTGCTTGGAACATTTTGCCAGGCTCGAAGTAAGTGCACCAAGCCTTTTTGTCGGGTAATTCTTCCGACAAAGAGCGCATATTCGCCAGATATACCTAGCTTTCTTAATTTATCTTCATTAAATTTTGGTGAGAATTCTGCGCTATCGATCCCATTACGGATTGTTACTACTCTTTTTGGGTCAACCTCAGGATAGTGTTTAAGAATGTCCTTTTTCATCCCATCACTTACCGAAATCACCGCAGCTGCGTTTTCAATTGCTTTCTTTTCGATCCAACTAGTAATTGCGTAACCGCTACCTAATTGATCGGCTTTCCACGGCCGAAGCGGCTCCAAAGAATGTGCGGTCATTACGTGCGGTTTACCTGTTATTTGACTAAAGAGGAATCCAGCAAAGTTCGTGTACCAGGTGTGAGAGTGAACCAATTCGAAATTACTTATTGCAGTAGCCATATCAAGATTTATAAGAAGCGTCTGTTCTGCAGAGTTTAAAGTCTTGAAATTTTCGTCTAACTCAAAACTATCTGCATCATTTCGAGGTTGTCCAAAGCAATGCACTTTTACGTCTATCTCACTGCGCTGCTTCATAGCTGCTGCAAGATTTGAGACATGTACTCCGGCCCCACCATAGATTTCTGGCGGCCATTCCTTGGTAAGCATTGCCACTGATAGTCGAGAGAGACTATTCAGCACCATTTGCTAAGAGTATCGTTAGCGCATGGCACGTATTGAACTCCCACTGGGAATTGTTCTAGCCGGTGGTGAAGGAAAGCGTCTAATGCCACTAACAGCCGATAGAGCTAAGCCAGCCGTCCCATTCGGTGGTGCCTATCGATTGATTGATTTCGTTCTATCTAATCTAGTAAACGCTGGTTTCTTGCGAATCGCAGTCTTAACTCAATACAAGTCTCATTCGCTAGATCGACACATAACAACAACATGGCGCATGTCAAATCTTCTTGGTAATTACATAACTCCTGTACCAGCTCAGCAACGTCTCGGGCCACGCTGGTATACCGGTAGCGCCGATGCAATTCTCCAAAATTTCAATCTAATTCACGATGAAAATCCAAAACATGTTCTGGTGTTTGGCGCAGATCACGTTTATAGAATGAATCCAGATTTGATGTATCAGCAACATCTGCAGACCGGAGCAGGAGTTACTGTCGCAGCAATACGTATGAAGAAAAGTGAAGCGAGCAATTTTGGGGTTATCGAACTAGCCGAAGATGGCCTAACCATAAAAGCTTTTCATGAAAAACCGTTAGACCCTCCTGGGATGCCAGGCAACCCAGATTGGTCTTTGGTTTCCATGGGCAATTACATTTTTCGAAGAGATGCTATGGAAGAAGCGCTACAGCGAGACGCTGCTGATATGGATAGTCGCCATGATATTGGCGGAAACATTATTCCTGCGATGACAAAAGATGGATCAGCAAAAGTTTATGACTTCGCAAACAATATTGTTCCGGGCGAGACAGAACGTGATAAAGGTTATTGGCGTGATGTTGGTTCGATAGATTCATATTTCGACGCCCATATGGATCTGGTATCAGTGCATCCAATTTTTAATTTATACAACCGAAATTGGCCAATTCTTACCAACCCTCCTTCGATGCCGCCTGCAAAGTTCTCCGAGCGAGGCATCGCTTTTGATTCGATTGTTGGCGCCGGTTCGATTATTGCGGGTGGTGAATTAAGAAATACGGTCGCTTCGTACGACGTACTTGTAGGTCGCGATGCAAAGATTGAAAATTCTGTTTTGATGCCAACTGTTCGAGTCGGCGATGGAGCACAGATTAAGAATGCAATTCTGGATAAGAATGTAGTTGTTGAACCTGGAGCACGAATTGGCTTTGACAGAGCCGAAGATCAAAATCGATTTACAGTTTCGGAATCTGGAATCGTCGTAGTTGGCAAAGGCGCCATAGTTACCCGCTAAATTTCCCCTTTTTCAAGAAGATCAATTACCTCATCGCCGCGTTTAATAGTTTCTGGCAAATCAGTCAATTTCTTAAGACCATTTAATTGTTGGAACATTCGATGATTTTTCTTAAATACTTCACTATGTCGATTTAAATAGTGCCAATATAAAGTTGTGAATGGGCAGGAATCCGCTTCACTTCGGGTTTTTGGGTTGTACCTGCAACCTTTGCAGTAATTGGACATACGTGAGATATAAGAGCCGCCAGCAATATAAGGCTTAGTAGACATTTTGCCACCGTCGGCGTGCATACTCATTCCAATTACATTGGGAACCATAACCCAATCTGCCGCATCAATAAAATTATTTCGCATCCAATCTAATACTTGTTGCGGTTCAATATCGGCAAGTGCAGCCAAGTTACTTAGAATCATTAATCTTGGTATGTGATGAACCCAACCGCGTTCTGAAATATCATGAACGGTTTCTCTAACACATTTCATATTGGTCTTTGCGGAATTTTCAAAGAGCGGAAGCAACTTACCTTTCGACTTAAGCGTATTTAGATTTCGATAATCTTCGCCAAAGTACCAATAGATTCCGTTTATATACTCTCGCCAGCCAATTATCTGTCTAATAAAGCCTTCGCACGATTGAATTGGAATATCACCCTTCGAAAATCGCCTGATGGTCTCTTTGACAACTTCTTCTGCTGAAAGAAGTCCGACGTTAAGGTACGGACTAAGCAAGGAGTGATGCACTGCCCATGATTCTGTGGTCATTGCATCCTCTAGGGGTCCGAAGTTAGCAAAGGAGTTCTCCAGAAAAAACCGCAATTGTGAAAGGGCGCTAGCTCGGGTGGTTCCCCAGACCAAATCATTTACGTTACCAGTTGTATTGAGCGAATCTAATTCTGTTAAAACTTCCAGATCTATTTGATCTCTCTCATGTTTAAGATAACTGGGCCAGGGGTACGGTTCTTTTGGTGGGGGATTGCGATTCTCATCATCAAAATTCCATCTACCGCCAACAGGTTCGCCATTTTCCATCAATATATCGAGACGATTTCGTTGCCAACGATAGAAGTTTTCGAGCTTCAAGGACTTTTGGGTGCTTGCCCAATCTATGAAATCAACTCTTTTGGTGAGAAAGAAATCATTAGTAACAAATCGAACATTGATCTCTTTTAGGGACTTGCTTAATCTGTAAGAAGAAGGTTCCGCAGCTATTACCTCTTTGTAATCATCGGCAATTTCCAGAATTCCTTTATGCGTGTTTTCGGCTCGAAGAAAATGAACCTCAAAACCATCTTGTGAGAGTTCAGCTGCAAAATGTTTTGCTGCGGAAAGGAGAAAAAATAGCCGCTGCTTATTCCATCTGGCTGAATTAAGCATTCTCTGACTTTCAACAAAGATGATTGCATGAGTTTCGGGATTTGCACCCTTGAGCGCGCCCTTATTTCGATTCAAGTTGTCATGCGCCAGATATATGAGCGTCTTTGACTTTGCTCTTGCCATTGCCAAAAGAGTAGCGGGGGATTGGTAGAATCGCGCTTGGAACTTTCTAAAAGGATCTAGATCTGGAGATACAAATGCGTTTTGGCGTCCTTACAGGCGGCGGAGACTGCCCTGGACTAAATGCGGTTATCCGAGCCGTAGTTAGAAAAGGTGAGAAAGAGTACGGTTACGAGTTCATTGGTTTTAGAGATGGCTGGAAAGGCCCTCTCGAAGGTCTAACTATGCCTCTCAACATTAAGGCTACTCGAGGAATTTTGCCACGAGGTGGAACAATTTTGGGCTCCTCTAGAACTAATCCTTTCAAAATTGAAAATGGCGTCGAGCGCATCAAAGAGAATCTAGCCAAAATGAATATTGATGCACTGATAGCAATTGGTGGCGAAGATACTTTAGGAGTTGCTACGAAATTAGATGCACTCGGAGTAAAAGTAATTGGTGTTCCGAAAACTATTGATAACGATTTAAATAACACCGACTACACATTTGGCTTCGATACCGCTGTAAATATTGCAGTCGAAGCGATTGATCGGCTACATACAACCGCCGAGTC
>JBJSWS010000081.1:0-6854 GCA_046085985.1 Actinomycetales bacterium | reverse complement strand
ATTCCAAGACCGATCGACCAGCTCTCGATAATGTGAGTATCGATATCGAAAAAGGCGAATTCGTTTTCTTGGTCGGTCTCTCAGGTTCCGGTAGATCAACCTTCTTGCGTCTTGTGCTTCGTGAAGAGAAGCCAACCTCAGGTCGTATCCATGTGGCTGGGAAAGATTTAGGAACGCTGTCTAATTGGAAAGTTCCAGAGCTTCGTCGCCAAGTCGGTACCGTCTTTCAAGATTTCAGGTTGCTCCCTAATAAAACAGTTTCAGAGAATGTTGCTTTCACACTTCACGTCCTTGGCTTCTCTAGAAAAGAGATTGAACGTGAGGTTCCTGAAGTACTCGAACTAGTTGGCCTTGAAGATAAAGGCGATAGAAAACCAGGCGAACTTTCCGGCGGAGAACAACAGCGAGTTGCTATCGCGCGAGCCTACGTAAGTAACCCAGCGATTCTCATTGCAGATGAGCCAACTGGAAATTTGGACCCCGCTACTTCGGTTGGAATTATGAAACTCTTGGATCGCATTAATCGTGAAGGAACTACGGTTGTGATGGCTACTCATGATGCGGGCATTGTGGATCAGATGAGAAAACGTGTTATTGAATTAGATGCAGGTCATGTTGTTAGAGATCAAGCTCGCGGCGTATATGGATACACAGGTTAGGTAGGAAATCCAATGAGAGCCAGATTCATACTTAGCGAGGTTGGGATTGGACTTCGTCGAAACTTAACTATGACCTTCGCAGTTGTTGTCACTGTTGCTATCTCGCTTTCTTTGCTTGGTATCGGATTGCTTTCAAATTCCCAAGTACGCGTCATGAAAGATTATTGGTATGACAAGATCGAGGTATCCGTATTCCTCTGCGGTCCACTCTCAGATTCGCCATCTTGTTCTGCTGGTTCTGTAAATGCAACGCAGAGACTTGAAATTCAAAGAGACCTAGAAGCGCTCCCAGTTGTAGATACTGTCTATTATGAATCTCAATCAGAAGCATTTGAGCGCTTTCAAGAAAGATTTAAGAATTCTGCTATTTCACAGAACGTAACTGTCGATCAATTACCGGAGTCGTTTAGAGTAAAACTTAAAGATCCAACACAATTTGCCGTTGTTGAAAGTGCATTTGCTGGCCGCCCAGGTGTGGATGTTGTTCAAGATCAACGGTCTATTTTGGAAAAATTCTTTAGGCTCTTAAATGTCTTACGTGATGGCGCGTTAGCAATTGGATTTGCAAGCGTCTTAACCGCAGCGTTGCTAATTAGCAACACTCTCCGAATCGCCGCTTTTAATCGTCGCCGAGAAACAAATGTGATGAAACTAGTGGGAGCTAGCTCCTTTTCAATTCAGCTGCCATTCATACTTGAAGGTGTATTTGCATCCATAGTTGGCTGGAGTTTTAGCCTTGGATTGCTCTCCGGTTTGAAGTATGTGATTGATGATCGAATTGCACCTCTGCTCACATTTACCAATTTCTTTACCTGGAGCGATGTATGGCTAACTTCCGCTTACCTCTTAGGAACAGGTTTACTAGTTGCCACTGTTGCCTCTACTCTTACCCTTCGTAAGTACCTAAAAGTTTAATTAGGGATCAACTTTTAAGAATTAGTAAATCCGGGGGGATTTGAGATGGTAGGAAAATCGAGTTCCCCGAAAACCTTGAAAAAAGAGTCAATTAGGAAATCACGTCCAAACAAGTCAACGAAAACAATTCGTAACCTATCAAGCGATAAAGGTTCCAGCAGCAATATCGCAAATCTACAAAATATTAACTCCGATAACTCTTTAAAAATCGAACGCATCAGATTTATGTTTCTAAGTATCTTTATTTCCGGCCTTGCTTTTGTTCTTGGCCTAGGGATCGGCAATAGAACGGGTGATTCTGTCGTCGATAACGCAATTAGCAGAATCATGAATAACGTCCCCAACGAGATTGATAAATCTACGATTGAACGAGCTGCGATTGAAGGTGCGCTAAAAGCAACGGGAGATCAATGGGCAAACTATTTCCCAAATTCTGCCTTAGATATATTTAATACCAGATCAACAAACCGAATGACTGGAATTGGAATTTCGTTAAACAAGAAGAAAACTGGGGCGTTGGAGATTTCACAGATTCTCGATAATTCACCTGCCAGTAATTCTCTGCTAAAAGTAGGAGACCAAGTCCTTGAAGTTAACGGGACAGATGTACAAGGTGCATCGGTTGAAACAGCTTTAGCGCTGATTAGATCCGAAATTGGATCAGCAGTTGAAATCTTGGCTTCTCGGAATAACTCAAGATTTCGGGTAACACTTCAAAGTGAGAAGGTTTCTCTACAGACTGTTAAAGCATCACAGATTGAAAACTCCGTAGGTTATTTCAGGATTTCAAACTTTTCATCCGGTACAGCCGAAGAGATGCTTTCAGCCTTTGCGCAATTGAATACAGATTCAGGAGTCATAATTGATCTTCGTAATAATCCGGGAGGACTTATTGAATCTGCAGTAAATGTTGCCAGATTATTTGTAAAGCGTGGTGTCATTACCTCTTATAAGTTAGCAGACGAAGAGAAAGTTTATTCTGTTAGCAATCCAAAACCGATATTGGCACCTCTCGTTATTATTGTGAATCGAAATACTGCAAGTGCCGCCGAGATGTTTGCTGCTGCGATGCAAGATAGAAATCGAGGCGTGGTAATTGGCGAGCGGACATATGGAAAAGGATCCGTACAAGATTTTGTAGAACTTAAGGATGGATCGAAATTGGAAATTACAGTTGCTCTTTACCTAACACCATCAGGAAGATCAATTGAAGGTGTCGGCGTAACCCCAGATCTAGTTGTTAAAGAATCTGATTTAACAGTGAAAGCTCTGCAGATTTTGGGCGGCCTGGCGGAATTGAGCACCAGGAAGTAGAGCAACTTCGCATTATTAGATAAATGTGGGTAAAAAGACTTTCGGAAGATTACTCTTAGCAAGTGGTAAAGGAATCCGGGACTAAATTGATAGCCCAAAATAAGAAGGGCCGTCATGATTATTTCATTGACGAAACCTTTGAAGCGGGCTTGGTTCTTATGGGAACTGAAGTTAAATCTCTCCGTGCCGGGCGCGCCACGCTAACTGACGGTTATGCAATTACTAAAGATGGCGAACTCTGGCTATGCGGAGTCCACATACCGGAGTACAACGAAGGTTCTTGGACAAATCACGAGCCTCGCCGCGAACGAAAATTGCTTATGCATAAAAGAGAAGTTACTAAGCTAATTGGAACTCTAAAGGAATCTGGACTCACTCTGATTCCGCTCTCTTTATATTTTAAAGATGGAAAAGCAAAGATTGAGATGGGACTGGCTCGGGGCAAAAAAGCCCACGACAAGCGCGCATCTCTGATGGAACGCCAAGCTTCTCGTGAGATTGATCGTGAGTTATCGCAACGAGCTTCCGGGAAAAGTGCCGGCAGAAGTTCAGGCAAGAGCGGTTTCAAAAGCAAAAGTAGAGAGATCTACGAGGGCTAGCCCGAGTATTAAGGTAAGGAAAACGCGAATTAATTAAGAACGGGCTTTGCCAGTTCAACTGCCCGAGTATTTACTATCTAGAATTTCAGCGTATTTCCAGACTTTTACGCGGGAATTTATCTAGAAATTCTGGCGTTAAAACTCACGTACAATTTGGAACTAGCTTCTAATCCTTAAGTAAATAGCTTGGGGGTGAACGGTCTCGACTTCGATTGTTGAGCCAGGGGAAGCGGGCCGAGGAAGCCGGGATGATCTCGTTAACCACAAAAACCCGTGCATCAATACAGACGCAGATAAAACTTCGTCTGATTTCGCTCTCGCTGCCTAAGCGAGCTCCGAAATCCGTTGTCCTGAGTGCGCCTTCGACTCAGGGTCCAACGTCGTAAGAGGGCTTACTAACCGATAACGTTGTGATTATCGGAAGGGACATTTAACACAACTGCGTTCGTCGGTTACTTGTGTGCGTGAGAACCGGGACAGAGAAAGCGAATAGCACACTACGCCCGTAGAAGCCCTGTATCAGTGTCGAAGGACCCGGGTTCGATTCCCGGCACCTCCACCAAATTTAATGAGATCTAACTCTAAATAAAGCAAATACTGCCGAACTAATTCCGATCAATCCCACAATTAATCCACCTTTACTTACATTTTGATAGACGAGAAGCGCACCAGAAAATAACGATAACGTTGAAAGAGAATATATGAGAATTCTGCGTAGCGAAGAAATCTTTTCTCTTCTCCAGAGAGTTAGCAAAAATGCAAGTGGTCCGCCAAACATTGCTGGCGAAATCAAGATTGTTACAAGCAACGCTAAAGACTCCACTTCATAAGGCTACTTGCTTACGGAGGCAAACTCTTGCAAGGCGTAATGCTTACGGAGGCAAACTCTTGCAAGGCCACTGGCTTAAGGACTTATATTCTCGACAATTGGCCTTGCTGGAACAAAAAACTCTTTGCCATTTGGCGGCGAATACCACTTACACGAACCATCAGCAAAACTCTCAAGTTTCCAACCCTGATGAGTCTTCAACCGATGATGCCTTCGACAGAGATATCCAAGATTTGCTGGATTAGTTTCGCCACCTTCTTCCCAACTCTTGGCGTGATCAATATCGGAAATTCGTGAAGGTTGACTACAACCTGGGAATCGGCAAGTTCGATCTCGTGCTGCTAAGAAATCAACAAGATATTGCGAAGGAAGATAACTATCTCTACCCATATCCAAAAGATTTCCCGTAGTTGAATCAGTTATAAACTTCCGCCACTTTCCATCAGCTGCAAGTTTTCTCGCAACAGAAGCAGGAATAGGACCATGTCCAAGAAGTTCTGCAGGATTTTCAGCAAGCCCTAACAATGTTGGAAGATCGATTGTTACATTTATAGAAACTGGGCGACGATGAGGTTTATATTCTTCTGTAGCTCGTCCCAAGAAATCAGAGCAGATAGATGTAAGCGCATCGGCGCGTTTCATATCCATCGAGCGCCAATCCTCTGAATTAGCTGCCGCATTCACTTTCTCTTGTGAGGTCTCAAATTCAACGTAGGTGTTTATTGCAAGATATACCGTCTGTGCATCTTCGGCTGGCAGTAAGGCGATCAAAGTCGACATGCCATCACCTTCGGGATAGATATTGACGCTTCTTTGTTCGCGACCTTTCACATTCTCTTCTTCCAGGACTTCTGGTGCGTATTGTGCGAATAACGTTTTAAGTTTCTTACTGACTTGGGCCGCAGTGTGAAATTCGGAATGAGCAAGCGCCTTCGCTTCAATCACGGGCAAGATATCTGGAGAGACGCCACGCGAGAGCGCATCAGTAGTCTCGCGCGCAATTAGGGTTGCATGAGCCGATGAAATCTCGCCATTTGTTAATGCCGCGGAAGTCGCAGGGAGATGATTATTTAATGTGCGGGCCACATCGATTCTCATCTGCGCGGTATTAGGTGAAAGGCGAAGAGCGGTAGCAACATCTTCACGCTCGGATTCATCAACGCCTTCCCACATATTTTCTGATGTTGATGGCTCGCTTCCGGCAATAGCCAAAGTGGCTTCTTGTATCAATGCATAAAGCCATGAGTATTGTTTTTCGAGAGCAGCTAAATAATCGATGCGACCAGAAGGGGAGAGGTCTCTAACCTTTATTTGGAGAAGTTTTCCAAGATTCTCATAACCGCCAGGTCTTCCCTGGATTCTTATTACTTCCTCTTCGACGGTTCGAGAGCTCCAGTAATCAAGAGGATCATGGATTGGAAGTTCTGTAATGCTCATGGCAGAAGCATTGGTTATTGCACTGACAAAATTTCAAGGTATATGAAGTTGTTGAAAACTTTAAAGTGCCCTAAAAGTACTTATAAAACTTTTAACGCACCAACAACTTTTGTTAATGAAGCTTTCGCATCGCCAAAAAGGAGAGTGGTCTTTGGATCATAGAGAAGTTCATTTTCAATGCCAGCAAAACCGGGACGCATAGAACGTTTTAGAAAGATGACATTTCCGGCTTGCGCCACATCCAGAATAGGCATGCCATAAATGGGGCAACCCGGAGTAGTTTTCGCCGCTGGATTCACAACATCGTTGGCACCAATAATTAGTGCAACATCAGTCTGTGGAAAAGTCGGATTTACTTCATCCATCTCTGATAGCTGTTCATATGGAACATTTGCCTCAGCCAAGAGAACATTCATATGACCTGGCATACGCCCAGCAACTGGATGAATTCCGTAGGCAACATCGATACCACGTGCAGATAGTAAGTCGGCAAGCTCTCGGACAGTGTGCTGCGCCTGAGCAACAGCTAAACCAAAACCCGGAACAATGACCACTCGGCGGGCATAATTAAGAAGAATCGCAACATCATCAGGAGTTCCAGATTTAACGGGCCGATTATCAGCAACGCTTCCGCCAGTCTGCGCCTTCGCGGTAAATGCGCCGAATAGAGTTCCAAATAGCGATCGTCCCATCGCTTCTGCCATCAATCTGGTCAAAATTGTTCCGGAAGCGCCAACCAAAGTTCCGGCAATAATCAAGAGCGTTGCATCAAGTACATAACCTGATGCCGCAACAGTCAAACCGGTAAATGCATTTAACAGTGAGATAACAATTGGCACATCAGCTCCGCCTACCGGCAAGACAAAGAGAACACCAAATAGAAGAGAAAGTGCAGCAAGAATCAATAACGGCGCAGTCCCAAGAGCGGTAATAACCCAGCCCCCAACGCCGATAACGCCTGCCAAAGTTCCAGCTATAACAACTCTGCCACCAGGAAAAACCACCGGCGCAGTTGTCATTAACTCTTGCAATTTTAAAAATGTAATTATTGAACCAGAGAAAGAAACGCAACCCACAATTACCGTAAATACGGTTGCAATC
>JBJSWS010000080.1:0-1242 GCA_046085985.1 Actinomycetales bacterium | reverse complement strand
ATCAACTTACCTGGGGTCCACCAAAAGGTCAGGTCGCTGATATCCATAAAAAAGGTGGCCCAATTGAATGGTTACTTCAAAATCACTTTTTAATTCCAGTTGATAGCAAAACAGTTTTATTGCCGCGTGAAGTTGCGCTTCATCTTCGCGGTGGCAAAATCTATAAAGAGCTATCGCCAACCCTTCCAAATGTCTTAGGAAATAAAGTATCTACAACCGAATCTGATCGCGCAGCAATTGCTGCAATAACTACATTGCTCCGTCTAATTAGCGAACTATTAAATTTCTGGTCAGAAGAGACTCCCACTGCAATTCAATCCGGTGGTCTTGGCGTTCGCGAAGTTAAAAAATCTGCCGAACATCTTGGTGTTGAAGAGCCATTTGCCATCTTTATCGCAGAGCTCACCTACATCCTTGGTTTAATCAGCACCGAACCAGATGGTCGGATCCTTCCCAATGCCAGCTTTGATCTATTTCAAACCAAGAATTTTGAAGAGCAATGGGTAGAGATTGTGGAGGCGTGGCGAACCACAACCAGAGTTCCTGGATTAATCGGTCGTACGGATTCGCGAAATATTTCAGCACTTGGCCAAGAAGTTGATCGACCAAATGCGCCACGCATTAGAAAATCCATCCTAGAAATTATTGAAAGTTGCGCTGGTATTGCACCGGGCATCGAAGAATTAACAAATGCCGTTACGTGGCGCTATCCGCATCGAAAAACTTTAGCTGTCACAAAGGATCTAATTGCTTGGACAGTTCGTGAAGCAGAATGGCTAGGCCTAACCGGCGCACAGGCAATTTCATCCTTTGGTAAGAAGTTTCTAAATGGTGATGCCAAAGTCGGTCTTGCTAAGGCTCTGCCAGCACCCGTTGATCACATCTTGATTCAAGGTGATAACACTGCAATCGCACCTGGGCCACTAACGATTGAAATCTCCCGCCACCTATCAACATTTGCCGATATCGAAAGCCGTGGTGGTGCGACGGTATATCGCTTCTCGGAAAGCTCTATTCGCCGCGGACTTGATCATGGCCACTCAGGAGAGGAGATCCGCAGCTTCTTAAAAGACGTATCAAAGACGCCGCTGCCCCAACCACTTGATTATTTAATCTCTGATGTCTCGCGCAAGCATGGCCGCCTTCGGGTTGGTTTTGCTAACGCATATATAAGGTGCGAAGACGAAAGTGTGATTACTGCAATTCTAAAAGACAAGAAGTTAGAGCACCTCGAGATTAGAC
>JBJSWS010000079.1:0-2462 GCA_046085985.1 Actinomycetales bacterium | reverse complement strand
CGTCGCTCTCCTTGCCCTACGCAACTCTTCTTCCTCCGAGCCGGGCCTCAAGCGAATGTTGTCGAGCGCGAGCGCGCCGATTCGCGCGGCCCGGCTACTAGGCAAACAAGGGTTGGGTGGGTGGGCTGTTAGAGGTGGCAGAGATGCCGAGGTTGGAAGGTGGTTTACCTGCGGTGATGGCGAGCGAGCCAAGGGCGGCAACCATGGCCCCGTTATCAGTGCATAAAGAAGGTGGCGGAGTTCGCAGTTCGATCTTGGCCGACGCGCAACGCTGCGTTGCAACTTCGCGTAATCGTGAGTTAGCCGCAACGCCTCCGGCAATTACAAGTGAATCAATTCCGGAATCAACGCAAGCTTTAATCGATTTCATTAGTAGAACATCAACGGCTGCTTCTTGAAAAGAAGCTGCAACATCGGCACGATTAAATTCTGGATTTGCTACAAGATATCTAGAGACGGCAGTTTTTAATCCAGAAAATGAGAAATCAAACGGTTGTGATTCCATATCTTTCGGTTGTGACAATCCACGTGGAAAATTGATTGCTAATTTATCACCGCTTCTTGCTTCACGATCCAAGATTGGACCGCCAGGAAAACCTAAATCAAGAAGTCGTGCAACTTTATCGAAGGCTTCCCCGGCAGCATCATCGACTGTCTGCCCGAGCGATTTAATATCACCGGTTAAATCGCTAACTTGAAGTATTGATGAGTGTCCACCGCTTACAAGTAGCGCAATCGTTGGCCGCTGGGGATTCTCATGCGTCAATAAATCAACTGCGACATGTGAAGCTAGATGATTAACTCCATAGAGCGGTTTATCAAGAGCTAGTGCTAGTCCATTTGCAGCAGATACTCCAACTAAGAGCGCGCCGACTAAACCAGGGCCAGCGGTAACAGCGATGCCATCGAGATCTTTTAACTTAACACCACTTTCTTTTAGTGCGCGTTCAATTGTTGGTTGCATCGCTTCTAAATGAGCGCGAGATGCAACCTCTGGAACTACGCCACCGAATCGAGCATGTTCAGCAACGCTGGATGCGATTACATTTGCAAGAAGCTTTCGACCGCGAACTATTCCAACTGCAGTTTCATCGCATGAAGTTTCGATTCCAAGTACTAGCGGCTCAGTCATTAACTAACTCTCTTCGCATAATGAGGGCGTGAATCCCTTTGCCGTAATAGTTATCACGTCTTGAAATAACCGAATAGCCACGTTTTTCATATAACGGTTGCGCTTCAATATTTCCTTCGCGCATCTCAAGCATCAGCGCCGACACTTCTTTCGTTGCAGCCCACGCCTCTAGTTGATCGAGCATTTTGCTAGCAATTCCCTGATTTCTAAACTCAGGTACCACCGCAATCGTGTGAATATCTGCAACATCACCGGCAAGTGCAATTCCGGAGTAACCGATAATTTCGCCGTTAGTTGTTGCAACTAAATACTTATGAGTCTTTGGCACGCCCGCTAACTCCTCTTTAAATTGAAAGGCGCTCCAGGGTGATTCTGGAAAGAGTTTCTTCTCTAAGCCAACAAGAGAAGGCACATCAATTAGCGCCATATCGCGAATCTCAATCATCGGCGCTCACTTGTTGGTACAGCATCTGGTCGGCGAAGATAAAGTGGCTCTGTTACTTGCGAGACTTTAGCGACGTTAAATAACTTGATTGGATCTGGATAAACCGGTTTGGAGATTCCATAGACCTTTTCAGTTTTGGAATCTAAATCACTAGGAGCAGTAACAAATGGACCGGCAACTCTTTGATCTGATTTGTAACGAGCCCAATAAACTTCTTTACGTCTCGCATCGGTTGCGACAATGTATTCGTCTTCTTCGATCGCAATTCCGTCTAAAGAACAGACGCCGTGCCAAGGAATATTTAGTGCTGCGGCAAAACTCTGTGCAAAGACGATTCCTACGCGCAAGCCAGTAAAAGGCCCCGGCCCCATACCAACAATTACTTGATCAATTTGAGCAGAGTTTGTCAGCGCTTTTGCAACTAATTTGGGTAGCGCTTCAGCATGCTCCGTTGCGCCTTCGTGAAACTCATTAAAAACTAAAAGGTCCTCGATAAATAACGCGCAGCTGGTCCGATTGGTTGCAGTATCAATAATCAGGGAATTCATAACGAGAATCCCTCCCAACGAGCGCCATGACCGATAGCAGTTACTAATCGTTCGCTTTCACCCTGGCCAAATTCAATTTTGATCAATAAATACTCATCCATCAGTCGAGGCGCTACTGCGTCGCCCCATTCAATGACTGTTATGGCATCCTTGATCGAGGTATCAAGATCTAAATCATCAAATTCAAAATTTGCATTTTTATTTCCCATTAATCGGTAAGCATCGACATGGATTAACGGAATTTTCCCTTTATGTACTCGTGAAATCACAAATGTTGGAGAAGTTACATCGTTTATTCCAATGGCCAAACCGATTCCTTGAGTGAGTGCTGTTTTTC
>JBJSWS010000078.1:0-685 GCA_046085985.1 Actinomycetales bacterium | reverse complement strand
GGAATCTTCTTGGCAAAATCCACCGTAACAGTTCCGTTTGCATTGATGGTGCCTCCGCCTAAGAATGCTGAAGTTCCTGCTGCATCGGGCGCCGTAAATTCACCAGCAGCATTTTGTACATAAGCGACGGGCAGTTTGTTAGTTAGTGCAAAGCTCAACTCAGCGTAAGTCACTGATCCGACTTTGCTAACAACTCCGGCACTTACAGCTGCTGAGCCAGATGCGCCTTGGAAATTAAAGAATGTAGAAATATTGTTTGGTGTCGCGTTTGAAAATGTTCCGTTGGCAGCTTTTGGCCAGAGGCTGGCATTTCCATTTGCTTCGTTGGCACCTTTCAAGAAACGAGTGAAGTTTTCACTTGTTCCGGAGGAGTCTGTTCGGTACCAGACAGTAATCTGTTGGTTCGGTAGATCGATATTCACTGTCTTTGTGTTGTATTTCTTGATTACTGGCTTCCCCTTTTTATCAAGAACTGGAACGGTTTTGGTAACCATTTTTCCACTCTTGTCTTTGACGGATACCTTCTTGGTTTTGAAAACTGGCGTCTTTACAGTGCGCTCATTATCTTTTGCAAGAGCTGGGTCGTTCCAATTTGTTATGTAACCTGAAAAGATTTTTGCAAGTGAAGCTGGGGAGAGATAAATCGATTCCTTTACTGTTGGTAAGTTGTACATAATCGCGATTG
>JBJSWS010000077.1:0-558 GCA_046085985.1 Actinomycetales bacterium | reverse complement strand
GAGATTTCCCAGGAGAGATTATTTTTTCGACCAGCGCTGACTTGTGAGATTGAAAGTGTGCCACGCGCACCATTCTTATAACGAATCAAGACGCCGGCGGCATCATCAGAACTCATCTTTACAGGTTCGCGTTTTGCCGTTGTGTCTACGGTAAAGGTCTGAACCGGACCAGTCGGTTTCTGACGCTCTTTAACAATGGTGTGAAGATCTGCTAAAACTGATTCAACTTCGAGGCTAGAGACAAATGAGATCTGATCAATTAAGTGAGAACCGATATCAGCGATAGCGCGAAGTTCGCCAGCTTTCTCACCCTCAAGGCGCCAATTCCAATCAGTATCAAGTAATAACCAATCTTGGTGATAGGAACCTTTTACATAAGTAGGTGAACCAATCTTTCCTGCATTTACTAAAGACCTTGCTTCATGAACCATGGGATAGAAACGAGTGTTAAAGCAGAGAGCATGAACTAAGTTTCTTGATTCAGCTAGCTTTAAGAGGGATTCACCTTCACTTGCACTTAGCGCAAGTGGCTTTTCGCAGATTACATGTTTACCTGCA
>JBJSWS010000076.1:0-7729 GCA_046085985.1 Actinomycetales bacterium | reverse complement strand
CCCCAATAGGCGTCACTCAAAAGCTGCTCTAGAACTCGGTGGAGTAACGGACCACGATATGCAACCGGGTCTGCTCGATCAGGCTTAAACATCTCAATTGAAACGGTTTTGACGCCATAAGACTCAATCGGAATAAATGTTTGATCTATCGCAGTTGGGCGCATACCTTCAACGCCAAGGGCTCGTGGGATGGAATGTCCATATACATCGCTATCGAGTAAACCAACTTTAAAGCCGCGCATCGCAAGTGCGACTGCAAGATTTACGGTAACGCTGCTCTTGCCGACGCCGCCTTTGCCTGATGCAATTCCAATTACTCGAGTCAATGAATCAGGTTGTGCAAACGGAATAAATTTTTCACGGCCGCCACGTATCAATTTCTTTACAAAGTCGCGTTGTTCGTCATTCATTACGCCAAATTGAATTTCAACGTTGGCAACTTCTGGGACCTTCAAAGCGGCCTCGGTTACATCTTTAGTTAGTCGGTCGCGCATCGGACAACCTGAAATCGTAAGTAATATAGAAATCTTCGCAGTTCCAGCAGCGAATTCAATCTGCTCCACCATTCGCAGTTCTGTAATTGGTCGATGGAGTTCCGGGTCGGAAACCTTAGCTAGTTGACTCTCAATTTCTTGAATAATTTCTGAACTCATAAAAGATCCGGATCTATCTTTGCAACATCCTTTAGTTCATTAGTTCGTTTTCTGACTTCAGCAATCGCAGGTTTGGTGTCCTCAAGTGCATCACCCAAAACTTTCTTTGCCAACTTCTTAGGAGTTAAGTCAGCTACATTCAAATCTTCAAAACCGGGTCCTAAATTCTTTTTTAATTCAGTCGAAGCATCTGAAGTGAAATTGCGAATCTTGTGAATAATCCTGGCGAAGTCCTTGGCAGCGCCCGGTAATTTATCTGGTCCAACCAGAAACAATCCGAGAACTACCAGACCGAGAAACTCGCCGACTCCGACTCCGAACATGTAGTTATCCTAAATCTTCACTAAATCTTTGTCGCAACTAATACGCCATCGCCAACTGGAAGAAGCATCGGAAGCCAAGTTTCTCTAGCTTCTCTAATCAATTTAATCGAATCGCGATATGCGATTGTTTCCTCGTCGCGCTGGGTCGGATCTGCGACTTTTCCGCCTATCAGCGCTCTATCAATAATCAAGATTCCACCAGGACGTAATGAGCGATATGCATTATCAACGCTCTCGATTAAATCTCTGCTCTTTCGCAGAATAAATATGTCGTAAAGACTATCGGCTAACTTACCGACAATCTCTCCACTATTTCCGGTTATCAATCGATATCGAGCCGGAGCTATACCGGCTTCATCAAAAGCCAATTTAGCCAATTTTGCATTTTCTACTTCATCATCAATAGATGAAAATAGACCTTTTTCGATCATTGATGGAATTATCCAAAGTCCGCTAACACCAGAACCGGTTCCCACTTCAACAATTGAAGTTGCTCCTACCAGATGTGTTAGATAACGAAGTAAGGATCCAACTGCAGGAGTTGTGTCATAGGTTCCAATGTCTTCACCGCGGTGTCTGGCGCGTTGAATAATTTCGCTCTCCGCGATGTAATTATTGGCATACGCTCGCATATCGCCACGATCGGAAAATGGTGAATTCATAATTGGGCCAACCATTTCGTTAGTAAGCGAACTCCGTATCCAGTTCCGCCCTTCGGATTCTCACCCGCATCAGCATCAGAACGAGCCGGTCCGGCAATATCTAAATGGAGCCAACGACGATTTCCTACAAACTTCTCTAAGAAAAGCGCGGCGGTTACTGAGCCAGCTTGAAAATCATATTTATCTGCAGTGTGGTTGTAATCAGCGATATCGCTCTCCAGTGCAATCAAATAATCATCGATTAGTGGCATGTGCCAAGTTCGGTCACCTATGTACTCCCCGATTTCGTGGAGATTTTTCGCCAATTCTGTATCGCGGGTATACATCGCTGCAAAGTGGCGGCTTAATCCTAAAGTTGCTGCTCCGGTCAACGTTGCAACATCGATTAAGTAATCTGGATCCAGGTTCTTATCGGCATATGCCAAACCATCGGCGAGAACTAATCTGCCTTCTGCATCGGTATTGATTACTTCAACTGTTGTGCCGCCATAATGCTTGATGACGTCTGAGGGCCGTTGTGAAGTTCCAGAAAGTGCATTTTCTGCCAACATGAGAAGTCCAGAAACTTTAACTTTTAATCCA
Source organism: Actinomycetales bacterium (assembly GCA_046085985.1). Classification (GTDB taxonomy): domain Bacteria; phylum Actinomycetota; class Actinomycetes; order Nanopelagicales; family Nanopelagicaceae; genus MAG-120802. The sequence goes on along the minus strand of JBJSWS010000076.1, from coordinate 5,509 downwards.
AGTTTTGCAGCTGCAATAACTGTAAGTAATACCGTTGCAGCGCCAGCCATATCGCTCTTCATGGCAGTCATCATTTCGTATGGGCGTTTTAGTGATACGCCACCGGTGTCAAAAGTGATTCCTTTACCTACTAGGACAACATGAGGAGTTTGTTTACTTGATCTCTTGGGATGATAGGAGATCTCTACGAAGTGCGGTGGGTTCTTTTTGCTGGAATTTCCAACAGCTCGCAAGCCGCCAAACTCAGAGATAGCTTTACCGCTTTTAACTTTAACCGTTAATCCTGAGCCTTTTGCTAACTTCTTGGCTTGATTTGCCATCCACTCTGGTGATTTTATATTTGAAGGAGTATGAATCAAATCCCGAGCCAACCAAGTCGATTCTGTATATATTTCAATTTCCGATAACGAGTCTTTGTGATCTGCCGTCAGGAAAAAGTTTGGAAGTTCCGACTTTGGCCCAGTTTTCAAATTCCATGAGTAAGTGGATAAGAGCATCGAAGTAAAATGAATAATTGCTTCCGCAGGTGAATTGGGAACTAATGAGAGAAGTTTGCTGGTACTACCTTTAACTTTTCTTCCAAGTGTGGCTCCCGCTTTTCGAATATCAATATCTTTTCGCTCGCCAACTCCAACCAGGTATATTCGTTTTAACTTAGCTTTGCCACGTATTACTATTTCAAAAAATTCTCCAGCTTTGCCTGTTGGGTTTGCATCCGTAAATTCATCTTTAAAGGAAAAATCAAATTCTTTTTCGAGAAACTTCTGCCAAGTCTTCGATATTTCGATGGAATCTGTAACTGGAATTGCTAGATGAGTTATATCTTTTAACGCTCCGACAGTGGGAGTTCCGGAAAAATTTCGGAATCCCAGTTTAGGAATCGATGGAATCACTTCTTAATAAGTGAGATAGCTGCGTTTAGAACATCGGCAAGACTTCGTGCCTCTTCTTGATTTAACTCAACGACTAAGCGACCTCCGCCTTCAAGAGGAATTCGCATAACCAAACTTCTTGCCTCTTTGGTGACCTCCATTGGGCCATCGCCAGTGCGGGGTTTCATGGCTGCCATTTCGACCTCTTTCTTCTTGACTCTTTATGAGTCAATCCGTGACGCAATTCGATCTTCGAAACAAGAGAGCGAATTATCGCGTATCTAGCCGAGTGAGGGGAAATCGAGTGTGGAGCGAAGGCGGGCTCGACCTGACGCAAGAACTGATGCAACTGAGCGTTCGGGCACCCCAATCTTGGCTGCGATTTCTCCAACCGAGAGGTTTTTGACGAAGTGCAACATGAGAATGATCCGCTCTTCCTCAGGCAACGCGGCAATTAGCTCTGCCAGCGTCGACTTCTCTTTTTCGGCCACTACCCAAGGCTACAAGGGGCTGGGCAAAGAATTGAAAAGTTTCAGTTGATTGAACCTGCGAATTTCCTCAATGATAGAAAGACAGCAAAGAGAATGAATGGTTTAACGATAAATAAGATCGCCTTTGGCGCAAGAATTTCTTCATACCAATCAAATCTGGTCTCATCGCCTTCCTGCGTCAATTTGAATTCTCCAATGCCTTTTATGATTTTGCCGTAATGATCAACTCGACAGAAATTAGGTGGCTGCCAATCCGTTACTCGCATTAAATCTAAGACTCCAAATTTTCCAATTCCAGTAAAAGCTTCAATCGTAGTTCCAATACCTGAATCATCTGGTCCTAAATCTGAAGATTCAACTTTTGTAAGTGCCATCCAATTTCCTTGATTACTCCACGTAACGAGTTCATTCCAGACTTTATTAATCGGAGCTTTGATTCTTATTGTGACTCGAAATTCATTAATCATTTAACTGATTCCATATGGCTAATTGATTGCGAAATTGTTGTGCACCAATTCACAAGCTCGTGTTGTCCCGGCTTGAGAAAGTTCTTCTCCGTTAGATCGGAAAGCGCAACTCGAAGGCTGCCGTAAATATTTTCTGGATCTAGTACCGCAATTGGTTTTTGGTGGAATCCGAGGTATCGGCCAACCCAAATTTCAAATAGTTCCTCTAGGGTTCCGAGGCCGCCAGGAAGCGCGATAAATCCATCAGAAAGCTCTTCTATTTTGCCTTTACGCTCGCGCATATCTTTAACAATATGCAATTCGCTCGCCGCTTCATCTTTAAATTCCACATTAAGAAGCTTTTCGGGAATAACGCCGATGGTGCGACCACCTTTAGATCGTGTTCCTTTTGCAACTTCACCCATAACTGAAATTGCACCACCACCCCAGACAAGATCATGTCCATTAATTGCAATTGCTTCACCGAGCGAATATCCAAGTTGAAGTGCAGCGCTAGAAACTGTTCTTGAAGAGGCGCAATAGACTGCGATTTTCACAAGCGCACACTACGGCTTTCTTATCTATTTTGGGCGGTTGGCATCGCGCTTGATACCGTAAGCCAATGAGTCTTGCCTTTGGTTACGGTGTTGCGACAATCGCCAACGATGGCACGGTCTTGGATACATATTTCTCAAAACTTGGACTTGGCAAACTTGCTGATAATGCTGCGCCGAATTTAGAAAAGCTCGTAACGGAAGATGCAATTCGCGGAATTAAAACGCAATTAGTAGAGCGCGAAATAGAGTTAAGTAAGCCACCGGTTGACGCAGTAGATGTCTATCTTCGGTTACATCTGTTGTCACATAGAGTGATTCGGCCACACGGAGCTTCGCTGGAGGGACTTTTTTCACTACTTGCAAATGTAGTTTGGACCTCACATGGTCCATGCCAAGTATCTGATTTTGATCGTGTTCGAGAAGAGCTCCGTGCTCGCGATGGCTTTATCACTGTTTATGGCGTAGATAAATTTCCGCGAATGGTCGACTATGTAATTCCAGAGGGCGTAAGAATTGCTGATGGCGATCGTGTTCGCCTTGGAGCGCATCTTGCAAGTGGCACAACTGTTATGCATGAAGGATTCGTAAACTTCAATGCCGGAACACTCGGCGCATCAATGGTCGAAGGTCGAATCTCTGCTGGTGTAATTGTCGGCGAAGGAAGCGATATCGGTGGCGGCGCTTCAATAATGGGAACTTTAAGTGGTGGTGGCAAAGAGGTTATTTCAATCGGAAAGAATTCGCTCTTGGGAGCCAATTCCGGACTTGGAATTTCCTTGGGTGATGATTGCGTTGTGGAAGCCGGAATCTATGTAACCGCTAGTTCAAAAATAACTCTTCCCGATGGAAAGATTGTTAAAGCGCGAGAGTTATCCGGAGCAAATAATTTACTCTTTCGCCGTAATTCAACTACTGGCGCTTTGGAGGCAATTCAACGTAAAGGCGACTGGGGCGGGTTAAATTCAGTTTTACATAAGAACTAAGTTTTAAATTCCAGTTGGAGTTAAGAATAAATCTTGGAATTTTAGGAATCTTAGTTTTCCAGGAAGTACCACTTGAAATTCAGTTTTATTTAAAATCCAAGTAGATGGAAGTTTTACTCTTCCTCTGAAAACTTCACCTGTAAGTGTGCGTTGAGCGCCGGTTACTGAATAGCCTGTAATTTGGGCAATGCTTCCAGTGGCAGTTCGAGCATCGATTGTGTATCTAATTACATCCGGAAGATTAAATGCAGTTGCCATGACTTGTTGCGTAACAGCTCTAGTCCAGGAGAAATACCTTGGATTAATCGCAGAATTTAAACTCCAGGGATCAGGAACGCCTTGTAAATAGGAAAATTCAGTCCCCCATACTTCTTTAATGTTCTGCGTCTTTCCACCGCTGGAAGAGAAATAAAATGCATTAATAGGTTTGCCATTTAGCGTTAGAACTAAAGAATTATCGGCATCGACAAAGGTTCGATTGACCGCATCTTTCCAGCGAATGCCATATATGGCCTCACTCTCTTTAGAGAAACCAACAAAGTTCTGATCTACAGTGGTGCTATAAATATTGCAATCGCATTCAGCTCGAACTTTAGGCACTTTATTTAGCGCATAAGTTCGCGCAGCGATTGCTTGAGCCTCCAAGGCTGCCGGTGGCCAAGAAGATGGAACTTCGCCAATTCCCCAGAGATATTCATCATGCAATCTAAGAGTTGTGGTGACCGCTAAATAAGAAGTAATAGCTGTGGTCACGCTCTTAAATGTCATCTGGCCATATTTATAGCGACCGCTTTTATCCCCGCTCTTCATAGCTACAACAGATTGCGGATCCCACCGAATGGTCCAAGATTTATTTGCCGGAATCGGTGCAAACTTAGCGGTTGGCGATGTAAGAAACGGGATTATCTGGCCGGATAAATTAGTAAAAGTCGCAGTAACAGTTCCGTCATATTGGCCAAATGGTTCCGGATTTTCGGTTAGCGGAATATCTCCTTGGTACAAGGTAAAGCTACCGATTGATTTCTCTAAACTTATGGTGGCATTTAGCGCTTGATTAGAAATATTTACTCTAATTAGTTGATTATCCGGATAAGGAGTGATTTGAGTTCCTGGATAGAAATATCCCAGGATCTCAGCCGCACTCTTTCCTTCCAAAGCTAAACCTCGTGCACCGATTTGACTCATGCCAACGCCGTGCCCATAACCAGAACCGTTAAAAACAAATTCGGCAGGTATCTCAAAGGCGCGAGCTGGTGTGCCACCAGTTAGGAAAGCGGCAAGTAAAACGGCAACCAGAAGTTGACGCACTTTTTTAGGCATACTTATTAGGGTACCTGAGCAACCTTTGATTTATCTGGAAATTAGGGCGCGAGGCGATGTGATGAAACCAAATCCCCAGCAAAAATGCATAATTATCAAAACAATTGGCAATCGCATCTTCTCATTCCAGCCTTTGCCAAGTATCAGTGATGCAATCAAAATTGCAGATAGATAAATTAATGGCAAGAGGAAGAAAATTTGATTCACAAAAATCCCAAGTATTACTGATACAAATTGCGCAATTAAATTCAATGGTGGCGCAAGAAACCGAGCATTTGCCGCTTTCTTGTGATGTCTTAATACGGCAGAGCGCCATCTTCCATATTGGAAATATTGTGAGGCAAGTGCGCGTGGATTCTTTCGAGGTCTATAGGTGACTTGTAATGAAGGGTCAAACCAGATCAATCCACCATTACTTCGCAAGCGATAATTTAGCTCCCAATCTTGGGCGCGAGTAAATCTTCTGTCGTAACCGCCAATCGCTACTAATGCAGATCTCTTAAAAACTCCAAGATAAACGGTATCTGTGCTACCTGCTAGACCTCCGGTATGAAATCTTGCTGGCCCAACTCCAATCGGAGAGCGCATTGCCCTTGCAACCGCACGTTGAAAAGGAGTTATTCCTTCTGCAGCCATAATGCCACCGACATTAACAGCGCCAGTTTCTTGCAATATTTTGACAGCTTTATCAATGTAATCATTTGATATCTCTGAATGTCCATCGACTCTCACAATAATTTCATGCTTGGTAGCGCTGATTGCAGCATTTAAACCATCAGGAGTGCGACCACTTGGATTTTTGATTACCTTGATTCGATTATCTGCGCTACTTAATTTTTC
>JBJSWS010000075.1:0-1468 GCA_046085985.1 Actinomycetales bacterium | reverse complement strand
ATATGCCGAGATGATTCTTCCCGGTAAAGCCTGGTTGGAGTTCAGAATTGAAAGAGTTGGCGATAAAACCAGAATCATTCAAGAGGCAACATTTTCACCGCGCGGATTAGGTGGCCAGTTATATTGGTATGCAATTCTTCCCTTACACGCTTTTGTCTTTCCAACAATGCTCCGTAATATTGTGAGAAGTTCGAAACGGAAGGCGCTCTTCGGAAATGCATGAGTTTGATGAAGAAATCGATGCCCTTGCCAAAGAGATTCTCGATTATTCACTTATCCGATTAAAGAAGGATCCGCCGCTAGATCGTCCATCTACTTATGAAGAACTTTATGCAGAAGCTGGCGAGACGATTACCGAATCTGGTTTGGGCGGAAGTAAAGCGCTTCAATTATTTAAAGATGTACTTGCGCCGGCCTGTATTTCAACGGATCACCCCCGGTATCTAGCTTTTATTCCATCAGCTCCAACGGAATCTGCAAACTTATTTGATTTAGTAGTTGGCGCATCTGCGCTTTACGGTGGCTCTTGGCTAGAAGGAGCTGGCGCTGTTTATGCCGAAAATCAAGCGCTGCGCTGGTTAAGTGATTTAGCAGGGCTACCAAATTCTTCAGGTGGCGTCTTTGTCCAAGGTGGAACCATCGGAAATCTTTCAGCGTTAGTTGCAGCCCGGCATGATGCTCGGGAAAAAAATAAGGAAAATCCCCGGTGGGTAATTGCCTGTAGTGATGAAGCTCATTCTTCAATTAAGAGCGCTGCTAATGTGATGGATGTTGAAGTTCTCTCGATTCCAGTTGATGAAAAGGGTAAATTGCAAGGCAGAACAGTTCTTTCCTCTATAACTAATTTTCATAACACCAATCCAAATAAACGAGTCTTTGCAATTGTCGCAACTGCTGGAACTACTAATTTGGGAATAATCGATGATCTCGCCGGTATCGGCGCCGCTGCAAAAGAGTTGGGAATTTGGTACCACGTAGATGGTGCATATGGATTGGCAGCCCTGGCATCGCCAAAGAGCAAGGCGCTATTTAAAGGAGTTGAAAGCGCAGATTCCTTTATTGTCGATCCACATAAATGGTTATTTGCGCCATTTGATGCCTGCGCTTTGATCTATCGAAATCCAGAGATTGCCCGTAAAGCACATACGCAGCATGCCGGATATCTAGAGGCTCTTCATAGCGCTAATGAATGGAACCCATCTGATTATGCGATTCATTTAACTAGAAGAGTAAGAGGCTTACCGTTCTGGTTTTCGTTAGCAGCACATGGAACAAAGAAATATGCCGAAGCAATGGATAGGACGATGGAAACAGCTAGTGCAACTGCTGAGTTAATCAAAGCTCATCCAAATTTAGAATTACTTTTGGAACCAGAGCTTTCTATCGTTGCGTTTACTAGAAAAGGTTGGGAAGAATCTGATTATCAAAAGTGGAGCGATAAGTTATTAAACGATCAGATTGGCTTTGT
>JBJSWS010000074.1:0-2126 GCA_046085985.1 Actinomycetales bacterium | reverse complement strand
TCCGTGTCTTTGTCCCATCTCAAAGTCATTTGGATCATGAGCGGCAGTTACCTTTACGGCCCCCGTTCCAAATTCTGGATCCACTAGTTCATCTGCAATAACGGGAATCATTCGATTTACATATGGCAATTTAACTTTCTTGCCGATTAAATGCTTGTACCTATCATCCTTGGGATTAACTGCTACTGCACCATCTCCCAACATAGTTTCCGGTCGGGTGGTAGCAATAAAAATATGATCTCCGTCGAGATCTCCATATCTGATCTGTACAAATTCACCATCAATTTCTTGATGATCTACTTCGATATCAGATAGAGCCGTTAGACAACGTGTGCACCAGTTAATAATCCGTTCGGCACGATAAATAAGATCAGCATCGTAAAGTCGTTTAAAAATAGTTAAGACTGCGCGAGATAAACCCTCGTCCATCGTAAAACGTTCTCTGCTCCAGTCAACGCTATCGCCAAGTCGCTTCATCTGGCCAAGAATTGCGCCACCAGATTCAGCTTTCCAATCCCAAACTTTCTTAATAAAAGCTTCGCGCCCTAAGTCATGTCGAGATTTTTTTTCGGTAGCAAGTTGTTTTTCAACAACATTCTGCGTTGCAATTCCAGCGTGATCCATGCCAGGTAACCAGAGGGTTTCAAAGCCCTTCATTCGCTTCATTCGAATAAGAAGATCTTGAATTGTGTGGTCTAGTGCATGACCAATGTGAAGACTTCCAGTCACATTGGGAGGTGGAATGACAATACAAAAAGGCGGTTTATCTGATTTTGGGTTGGCCGTGAAATATCCAGCAGCTAGCCATTTGTTGTAGAGCGCAGATTCAATCTCGTTGGGTGCAAAATTGGAAGGCAACTCTGACATAAGGCGTGAGTCTACCGATTACTAAGCAGTCTTTTCTTCCCCGCGTTTACCACTTCTTTTTACGCTATTTGGACCACGTTCGACGTAAAGTGGCGAAGTTTTGTTGGTTATTACTTCAGCATTTACGACTACTTTGCCAATCTCTTTTTTGCTTGGGACTTCATACATAATCGGAAGGAGAATTTCTTCCATAATCGCACGCAATCCACGTGCGCCAGTTCCACGAGCAATTGCTTGATCGGCAATTAAATCAAGTGCTTCTTTCTCAATTTCTAGTTCTACATCATCCATATCAAAAAGGTGCTGGTACTGCTTGACCAGCGCGTTCTTTGGTTCGGTAAGGATTTGTAACAATGCAGCGCGATCTAAACTTTCGACAGAAGTAACTACGGGTAGTCGACCAATAAATTCTGGAATCATTCCAAATTTGAGTAAGTCTTCTGGCATTACCTCTGCAAATGGATCGAGCTTCTCGTCATCTTTAATGATTTTTAACGCAGCATTAAAACCTACTCCGGCCTTACCTTTTCTTGCCTCAATTATCTTTTCTAGGCCAGCGAATGCACCGCCAACAATAAAGAGAACGTTAGTGGTATCGATTTGAATGAATTCTTGATGAGGATGTTTTCTACCACCTTGTGGCGGAACCGAAGCTGTAGTTCCCTCCAAAATCTTAAGGAGTGCTTGTTGTACGCCTTCGCCAGATACATCTCGAGTGATTGAAGGATTTTCACTCTTACGAGCGACTTTATCAATCTCATCAATATAAATGATTCCAGTTTCAGCCTTCTTTACATCAAAGTCTGCAGCCTGAATTAGTTTGAGAAGAATATTTTCTACATCTTCACCGACATAACCTGCTTCAGTTAAAGCGGTTGCATCTGCTATTGCAAAAGGAACGTTGAGCATTCTTGCCAAAGTCTGTGCGAGCAATGTTTTGCCGCAACCAGTTGGACCCAATAACAAGATATTGCTCTTGGCAATTTCGACGCCATCTTCACGATGTCGATCACCAGTCTTAATTCGCTTGTAGTGGTTGTAAACAGCGACAGAGAGCGATTTTTTGGCGCGATCCTGTCCGATTACGTATTGATCAAGGAACTCATAAATCTCTTGTGGTTTAGGGAGTTCTTGTAACCCAAGACCCGAGGCTTCATTTAATTCATCCTCGATAATTTCATTACATAAATCGATACATTCGTCGCAAATGTAAACGCCAGGACCTGCGATAAGTTTCTTTACTTGCTTCTGTGTTTTGC
>JBJSWS010000073.1:0-1049 GCA_046085985.1 Actinomycetales bacterium | reverse complement strand
GGACCTTCGCCATCATCAGTAATCAAAACTTGAATGTTATTTCCAGATTTCTTGATTGTTAGCTTCACATTAGATGCTCCGCCATGGCGAAAAGCGTTGGAAAGTCCTTCATTAATCGCATTGCCCATCTCTTGAGCTCTAGTCGGATCAATATCTTTAATTGATTTATCAATACTGGTCTTGATGACCATCAAGTTATCCCACTTCTCAACGGCTTGATTTATCTCGTCTTTAAATGAATCAGCAGGTGCAGCAAAATAAGAAGCGCTTGGAACTTTAAGACTTTCATAAGCTTGTGCCAACTCACGTTTTAACGCTGCCTTATCACCTTTACGACCTGCTTTTTCAATTGCCATCGCAGATGCCATCAATCGAGATTGGATAGTTCCATGCAGATACTTGGCTAATTCTCGGCTCAATCTTTCTTCTTCACGCTTTAGTAGCATCGCTTGTAACTGCTCTTTGCTGAGTTGGCGCTCCAAGAATTCGGCCTCTGCATGTTGACCATGAATGATGGTGCTCGCTAACCCAACGGCAAAAGTCAGCGAAACGAGAATAAAAACTATTGTTAATTTAGTAAATGGATCATCAGGCTTAAAGCTCAAAATTGGATTTAAAAAGTCGCGGAAAAATGCAAAGCCTACAGAGAATGCAGTGAGCGCAAGGGTGAAAGCAAAGAAGCTCCGCAAGATACCCTTATTCCGTAAATACATCAGCAACCAAAGTCCCAAATAAATAACTAAAGCGCGCAAAGTGATATTTATAAGTCCTTCAACGAATGGAGAATTTAAAACGAGCCTTGGAAGGAATATCGCAACATAGCCAAGCACCACCCAGAGCGGCTCAATTCGAAAATTACTTACAATAAATCGAAGTAACTCAATTAGTTTTACTCGATATTCTTTCTCTTCTCCAGCTCGATGGAGAGCATGGCTAAAAGGTCGAATGGTGTCTAAAGCAGCTTTTCGTAAGCGAACCGCCATTAACTCCCAATTCTCTTCGAGCGTCTTGCCTTTGTTATCTAAATAAATATGAGCATCTTCAATAAC
>JBJSWS010000072.1:0-3001 GCA_046085985.1 Actinomycetales bacterium | reverse complement strand
CCACTTTCTCCTTTTTCGCCTTTCGTTCCTTTTTCTCCTTGATCTCCTTTAGCACCGGAAGATGATGAACCTTTATCGCCACTTGCTCCTGATGGACCTTTCAAACTAATTGGAGTTGGCCATTTATTTTTACTCTTTGGTCCGTAAATATTGAATGTAGAAACATCTATATAGAAATCCCCGTTGATTCCTAGCGCAGATGAAGGTGCGCCTTTCCCATTGAGAATTGTGTTTGCAACGCTCTGGTTTGTGCGACCTGCAGCTTCTACCGGTATTAACGAATTAACTGCGAGAAATAATGAAGCGATAGTTACCTGTAATGCACTTCTGATTGTGCTCATTGCCCCTCCTCGTGGGGCTTGGTTCCCGTGGATCGGGACATGGAGCTTCAGGGTCCTGTTCTTCGCATCAAATAAATAGGTGGAGATTTCTATGGGATTTCACAGTTATCCGGCGTATAAACGCTTCCTTCTTTCCGAAATTCCCACGTGTTTCTCAAGTTAAATGACTGGGATATTCAGTTTGAAGGAGTTTTATCGGCTTATTGAACACAAAGGTGTTCGAATGATTAAGAGGGAGATTCAATTGAAAAATAGAAAGTTAATCGCAGCGACATTAGCAACTGGAGTTGCGATTTCTTTGGGAACTGCTTCAGTTTCATCGGCTGATGACAGAGGATTTGGAAAAGATAATGGGCTTTCAACAGTTCTAAATGGCTTGAAGGATCGGGGAACTCTTACTCAGTCCCAAGTAGATGCAATTGAATCTGCTTTGAAAGATTCTAAATCTGCAGCGCGCGCTGAAATGGTTGCCGCCAAAGATGCTTTTACAAAAGTTTTAACAGATACTTTAGGAATATCGGCAAGTGATTTAACGGCAAGAATGAAGGCTGGAGAGTCACTTGCATCAATTGCGGGGTCCAAAAAAGATGCACTGATTTCAGCAATCGTAGCTTTCCAAACCAAAACTGTTGATGATGCACTTGCTGCTGGAAAAATTACTGGAGATCAGGCAAGCAAGTTGAAATCTAAATTACTAGAACGCACTACATCCATGGTTGAGCGTGCTAGGGGTTTAGGCAAGGGTTTTGGCTTGGAGTTTAAAGGTGGAAAAGGGCACGGAAAAGGCCCGCGTTCTTAACTACTTACCCTTTCGAAAGCAGTAACTCCTCCTCAAGAAGGAAAGAACCACCGGTAGAAATACTGGTGGTTCTTCTCTTTTCCAACAAAGTTTTGAGAGAGTTCGGCCATGAGAATTCATATCGGAAGCGACCACGCTGGTTTGGAATTCAAGAATCGAATTGTTGAGCACTTAAAGAACAAAGGTCACGATGTTGTAGACCATGGACCACATACTTTCGATCCGCTAGATGATTACCCGGTTTTCTGTATTCCAGCAGCAGAAGCTGTGGCAAAAGAGCCTGGATCATTTGGGATTGTCTTGGGGGGATCTGGCAATGGCGAACAGATGGTGGCAAATAAAGTTAAAGGTGTGCGCGCTGCCTTAGTTTGGAGTAAAGAGATTGCAAAGCTGGCACGAGAACATAACGATGCAAATGTAATTTCTCTGGGTGGACGAATGCACGATGAGGCATTTTGTCTAGAGCTTGTTGACACATTTCTTGCTACGCCATTTAGCGGCGATGAAAGACATGTAAGAAGAATTGGTCTTATCAGTAAATATGAAAGCGATGGAAAGCTTTAGATTTTCTTGTAGAGAAAATCTGTAACTACATGATCTTTTGATATCCCCTTGCCTTCAAATTTGGTAACTGGGCGCCAGCTTGGTCTTGGTACTTTCCCACCGCTCCATGACTTTACTTCCGTAAAGTTCTTCTCGATCTCATCTGCGTATGGCAACCAATCTGTTGCAATTCTGACAAATCCGCCAGGTTTGGTTTTATCTGCCAATTTTTTGAGAAATTCAGGTTTGAGAAGACGCCTCTTGTTCTGTCTTCGTTTTGGCCAAGGGTCTGGAAAGAAGATATGAAAGCCATCGACACTTTCATCTGCAAGGTGATTGGAGAGTACATCCCAAATATCACCTTGAATAATCTTTAAATTTCTTAAGCCAGCTTTTTCGGCACGTATGACCAATGCACCGATTCCTGGTTTGTGAACTTCAACGGCGACATATCCATTTTGCGGATTAGCTGCGGCAATCTCTGCGGTTGCTTCGCCCATTCCGCTGCCAATTTCAAAGATCACTTCATCTGGTGAGAACTGGTAGAAGAGTGAATGTGGCTCGATAATTCCTTGTAATGGAATCTCAAAACGATTCCAGTGATCTACAAGCGCCTCGGCTTGCGCCTTTGTCATTCGCTCGCCCCGCAACGCAAAACTGCGAATCCGGCGATTGCTTGGGGTGACCTGTTCCATAGTGGCAAAGGGTGCCATCTCTGCTTGGATAAGCGCATGCCAGGAAACAATTTATCTCGCGCCGAAGCGCACGAACGTTCATCAATCCTAAAAATCCATAACTACAAGGTCGAATTAGATGTCACTCAAGGCGAGGAAACCTTTTACGCCAAGACAGAAGTGACCTTTGCCTGCAATAAGCCAGGAGCGAGCACTTTTATTGACGCTGTCGGAAAACGTTTGATTTTCGCAACTCTAAATGGCAAGGCAATTGAAAGTTCGAATTTCACAGGTCAGTCTCTTCACTTAAAAGATCTGCAGGCAGAAAATGAATTGGTAGTTGAAATTGAAGCCATCTATTCCAAAACCGGTGAAGGTCTACAAAGATCTGTTGATCCGGTCGATAACGAAGTCTATTTGTATTCGCAGGGCGAGACCGCATTTATCAGAAATATGTACCCATGCTTCGATCAGCCAGATTTGAAAGCAACATTTGATTTCAAAGTAACGGCACCTTCGCACTGGGAAGTTATCTCAAATAATCCAGTCAAGAATCTTTCCGATTTGGGTAGTAAAAAGAAATGGGAGTTCACAACTACTCCGGTTATGTCGACTTATATCTCCGCAGTCGTTGCTGGTCCTTA
>JBJSWS010000071.1:0-647 GCA_046085985.1 Actinomycetales bacterium | reverse complement strand
TGGATTTAGATTGATTGCATCAGCGCCACCAATTGTGAGAAGTAGTGGAGCTGTTTCTCCGGCTACTCTGGCAATTCCAAGAATCATTGATGTAACTAGGCCGCTCTTTGCTGCAGGCAAGATAATCATTGCAACTGTGCGCCATTGAGTGGCGCCAAGGGCAAGCCCTGCCTCGCGAAGATCGTTTGGAATAAGTTTTAGAACTTCTTCCGAAGTTCTTGCCACCGTTGGGATCATCAAAATCGCAAGAGCGCCGGCACCGGCTGCGGAGTTGTAACTATTTCCAAGTCCAATCATCCAAACCGCATAGATAAACAAACCTGCAACAATTGATGGAACTCCGCTCATTGCTTGCACAAAGAATCTGACAGTTGAAGCGAAGCGACCTTTAACTTCCACGATATAAAGTGAAGTAAGAAAACCAATCGGCGTACTAATGATGGTTGCTAGCAAAACTACATAGAGAGTTCCGATAACTGCATGTAGTAAGCCACCCTCATTAAGTGGTGAATCGGCCGCAGCAAGCGACATATCCCTAGTAAAAATTCCGAATGAAAGCCCAGGTGCTCCCTTTCTAATAATTTCAAAGAGTAAAGAGGCAAGTGGAATTATTACGAAAGCTGCCGCAACATATACAAATACGGTAC
>JBJSWS010000070.1:0-951 GCA_046085985.1 Actinomycetales bacterium | reverse complement strand
AATCATGGTCAGGTAACCAGCAAGAACTTTGGTTAAACCATTAATACGTTCGCAAGAACGCGAATTCATTTTATGTGGCATTGCAGATGAACCAACTTGTCCAGCTTTAAAACCTTCGCTGACTAAACCATGTCCTGCCATTAAACGAATCGAAGTCGCAAGATCTGAAGGTGCGGCGGCAAGTTGGGCAAGGGCGCTGATTACATCAAGATCAAAACTTCTTGGATAGATCTGGCCAACTGAATCAAGTGTCTTAGCAAAGCCAAGTTCCTTAGCAATAACTTTTTCTAGGTCGGCATGAGTTGAACCAAGCAAGTCGAGGCTATCTTGTGCGGTGCCAACCGGACCTTTAATACCACGATTTGGATAACGGTCAATCAAATTATTTAATCGATCAAAGGCAAAGAGTAGTTCTTCACCAACGGTCGCAAATTTCTTGCCCAACGTGGATAATTGCGCAGGAACATTATGTGATCTAGCCACAATAGGAAGTTCGGCATATTTCTTCGCTTTTTCGCCGATTTGAAAGAGCAGTGCAGCGCTTCGCTCTTGAATAAGTAAGAGCGCTTGGCGGATCTGAAAGGCTTCGATATTTTCTGTTAAATCTCGGCTAGTCATTCCAAGATGGATGAATTGATGGCCTGCTAGCGCATTAAATTCATCAATTCGAGCCTTTACATCATGGCGCAATTCTTTTTCGCGCCTTTCGATGCTGGCTAGATCAATTTTCTCTACAGATTTTTCATAATCTTTAATTGCAGCTTCTGGAATAGATAGCGCCTTACTTTGGAATCGCATAACTGCGATCCATAGCTTTCGTTCGGCACGAATCTTTGCTTCAGCTGACCAGATTTCGCGCATTTCAGGTGATGCGTAACGATCAGAAAGGATGCTCATGCGTTGCCTTTCTCGGCGGCCCAAGATGAATCGATCATCTCTTTTAGCGTTGCC
>JBJSWS010000069.1:0-1043 GCA_046085985.1 Actinomycetales bacterium | reverse complement strand
ACCGAGGTAAATCCAAGAACTTGAACTGGACGAGAAGGTCCGGCAATTTCAACGGCTTTACCAAATTCATCCATCATGGCTCGGACGCGACCAAATGCAGAACCTGCAACAATCGCATCACCGGTCTTTAGGGTTCCGCGTTGCACAAGTACTGTTGCAACAGGACCGCGACCGCGATCAAGATGTGCTTCGATAGCCACGCCACGCGCATCATCATCATGAATAGCGCGTAAATCAATTGCAGCATCTGCAGTTAGAAGAATTGCATCGATAAGTTCTGAAATGCCTTTTCCGCTAATGGCAGAGACGTCAACGAATAATGTATCGCCGCCGTATTCTTCTGCAATTAAGTTGTACTCGGTTAGTTGTTGACGTACTTTTCCTGGGTTTGCGCCTTCTTTGTCAACCTTATTAACCGCTACAACAATTGGGACATTTGCAGCCTGCGCGTGATTTAACGCTTCAATAGTTTGTGGCATTACTCCATCGTCAGCCGCCACAACAAGAACTGCAATATCAGTTACTTTGGCGCCTCGAGCTCGCATCGCAGTAAAGGCTTCGTGACCCGGCGTATCGATAAATGTAATCGCGCGATTTACGCCATTGTGATCATGATGAATCTGATAGGCGCCGATGTGCTGGGTGATTCCGCCAGCTTCGCCCTTGACCACTTCAGTCTGTCGAATTGCATCAAGTAGTCGCGTCTTACCGTGATCGACGTGACCCATAACAGTCACAACCGGCGGACGAACTTCCAAATCATCTGGCGAAATTTCGGCAATTTCTTTCTCTAGATCGATATCAAATTGCTCAAGAATTTCACGTTCTTCATCCTCTGGAGAAACAATCGTAATTTTGTAACCATATTCATTACCGAGCATTTCTAGAGTGCTCTCATCAACTGTCTGGGTTGCGGTAACCATTTCACCTAAGTGGAAAAGAACTGAAACTAGCGCCGCTGGATCTGCACCTATCTTCTCTGCAAAGTCGGCAAGTGATGCGCCACGACGTAACTTCACTGGTGTATTTCCATCACCTCTTGG
>JBJSWS010000068.1:0-2063 GCA_046085985.1 Actinomycetales bacterium | reverse complement strand
CCAAGAACATTTCTCATCACTCACTACGCATACCTTAAAGATTCTTTTTATTATTTTCTTATTTGCATTGATTCTGCTATTCACATCTAAATTCTCTATTCGCAAAGTAATTTTGTTGATATTTCTTGGCTTACTCTTACTTATTCAACAACTATGGAACTTTGCGATATTGATTCAAATAACCACATTTCTACTGCTTTCGATAGCTCTGATTTACTTACTAAATCGCGCTCTTGATTCAAGGCTTAAAAAGGAAGATTTTCAAACGCTGGTGCTGCTGCGAAGTTCTTTACGGTCGATCACTTCAATATCGTTGCTGGCCATCCTGTTCTTCGCAACCCTATTTTCAAGTTACCAATATTTAGACCGAACTCAGGAACTGAGGAAGCAATCCCTAGCAGCCAAAGTTCCTTTCGACTTCACATTAAAGATTGGTCCTTCACTTGATAAACCGCTAGATCTTGGATCACTCTCTACACTGGAATCGCTGTCTGGTAATACGAAAGCAATTCCGGCAATAAGAACGACTGCCACTCTTGTTAATAAATCCGGGGATGAAAAGGAAATAAATCTTCTAGTAACCGGTGAAGAGAAATCTTGGAATGAACCAAGAATTGATCTTCCAATTGGTCGAAAACTCAGCGTAAATACCTCTGGAATCGCAAGAGAAATTGATTTGATAATTTGGTTACGCACAGAAGCGGGCGCTCATCTATCGATAACTGCAAACGGAACAGGAATTCGAACTGTTGAACTACCGGAATCTAATCTTGGTTCATTTTCTATTGTTGCTTTTGAATTACAAGAGAATCCAATTAATGCCGCCCGCCGGGAACACGCTCTTGGTGAATCAACCGGTAGATCATTCGACATCCTAAATGGCTTGGGAAAGATAAGTTCTATCTTTGTTGACGGAAGAACTGTAGGAATTGGAAGTGAGTGGCCAATTAATGACTTCACATATGCGCTACTAGATGGGCCGCAAATTATTCGCCCAGCGATTGAACCAAAGCTCTCTTCGCTAACTTTAAGCGCAGGGTTAGCAAAATCAGCAGTTGAAATTCGACTTAATGATCAAATTAGTATTCCGATAAAGAAGGCAACTGAAGGCAAATTTGTCGGCGCAGAAGAGCCGTTTGCACTTATGGAATTGGCTGATTATCAAGCTTATCTTTCGAGTACAGAACCAGGATCAATTGATCCGTTAGAGGTTTGGATCCAAACTGAAACTCCTGCGCAATTTCTTGCCTCTTACTCAACATCCAACTTTCAAGCTTTGAAATTGATAAATAGGTCAGAATTAGAGAAATCCCAGAGAAATTCTGCTTATTGGAAGAGCTGGCAAAAGCTCCACATAGCGACCTTTGTTTTTATAACCTTACTTATACTCCTAGTATTTCTTTACTTTATTCGACTCCTCCGTAACGACTTAAGAAAGAAGTCGTTTGAGTTTATTAAATACTTTGCCGCCGGCACACCTAACCTAAAATTATTAAGCGCCACTTTTGCGATCTGCCTTGTAAGTGGAGTCCCCCTTCTTCTCCTTTCTCGCTTCTTGTCAGGATTTCTATCATGATTGAGATTAGAAATTTGATAGTTATCTATCAGTCATCTCCTGTAAATATCATCGCCAATCGAGGCATTGATCTTGATATCGCAAGTAAAGGAATGAAAGTAATTACTGGGCCAAATGGATCTGGAAAATCAACTTTATTTAAGGTGCTATCTGGTGAGATTGAGCCAAGCGCCGGCGAGATAAAGTTAAAGGAAAAGTTAATACCAAAGAGGGAGATTGCAAAAACTTTAGGCAACTCAATCGAATATGCAAAGCAGGATTTACTTCTAAATCCGGAATATAGCGGTGCACAACACCTAAAGCGTTCTGGAACTTTCGATCAGAGCAACCATACAAAACTTCTTAACCAACTAGAAATCAAAGATTACTGGCATATCCCAATTAACGAACTCACTCGAGATATCCGGCAACTAGTTGGCATTGCGCTGACTTTGCTTTCGAATAAACCCATTCTCTTGCTTGATGAACCGACTAAATATCTGGCTAA
>JBJSWS010000067.1:0-3291 GCA_046085985.1 Actinomycetales bacterium | reverse complement strand
TACGTAACGAGGCAGATCTTCACTTAATTCGTCAGGATCAATTAAATGCTTATGACGTCGTTGTTTCTGATGATGTCGTTTTCTCCAAGAAAGCGCTCGCTGACTTTGTTGCTGGACCTGCAAAGGGTTCATCTGCAAAAGCAGTTGGCCGCGAATCAGAGTTAGCTGAGGTGTCCGCATGAAAGATCATCGCGAAGTCTTAATCGCGCCGGTTGTATCTGAAAAGTCATACAGCATGCTCGATGAGAATAAGTACACCTTCTTAGTTGCGCCAAGTGCAAATAAGACTGAAATCAAAATTGCTGTCGAGAAGATCTTCAAAGTTCGCGTATTGAAAGTTAATACGATGAATCGCGAAGGAAAGCGCAAGCTTTCTCGTTTCGGTAATGGCAAGCGTAGCGACACCAAGCGAGCAATTGTTCAGATTGCACCTGGCGAGCGAATTGACATCTTTGGAGGTCCCGTCTCTTAATCGATGAAAATCGAATAAGAATAGGGAGAAGGGATAACAAATGGCACTTCGTAAATTAAAGCCGGTCACTCCGAGCTCACGTGGACGTATCGTTCCGGATTTCTCAGAAGTAACACGTACAACTCCGGAGAAATCATTGATTCGCCCAATTAATTCAAAGGGTGGACGTAACGCTGCTGGCCGCATTACAACTCGTCACCAAGGTGGCGGACATAAGCGCGCCTATCGCTTAGTTGATTTTCTACGTAACGATAAAGATGGCGTTCCTGCAACGGTTGCTCATATTGAATATGACCCAAATCGTTCTGCACGTATTGCGCTACTTCACTTTGCTGATGGCGAAAAGCGTTACATCATCGCGCCAGATGGCGTTACTCAAGGAACCAAGATTGAGAATGGTGCATCTGCAGATATCAAGCCTGGCAATAACTTGCCACTTCGCAATATTCCAGTCGGAACAATGATTCACGCAATTGAAACTCGCCCAGGTGGCGGCGCGCGTATCGCACGCTCTGCTGGCGCTGCAGTTCAGTTAGTTGCAAAAGATGGTCCATATGCACAACTTCGTATGCCATCTGGCGAAATTAGAAATGTCGATGTTCGTTGCCGCGCCACAGTAGGAACTGTTGGCAATGCAGAACAATCGAATATCAGCTCCGGAAAAGCTGGTCGCTCTCGTTGGAAGGGACGTAGACCAACTGTTCGTGGTGTTGTTATGAACCCAGTTGATCACCCACATGGTGGTGGTGAAGGTAAGACTTCAGGTGGACGTCATCCAGTTTCACCTTGGGGTAAACCAGAAGCACGTACTCGTAAGAAAAAAGCGAGCGATCAACTCATTGTCCGTCGTCGTCCAAGTAATAAGAGCCGATAGGAGACCTTGGTGCCACGTAGTTTAAAGAAAGGTCCATTCGTGGATCATCACCTCGAAAAGAAGGTTGATGACCAGAACTCTAAGAGTACGAAGAATGTCATCAAGACTTGGTCACGTAGATCGATGATTACACCTTCGATGATCGGACATACCATCGCGGTACACGATGGACGTAAGCATGTTCCGGTTTATGTAACTGAATCGATGATCGGTCACAAGCTTGGTGAATTTGCACCAACTCGTACCTTCCGCGGTCACGTTAAGCAAGAAGATCGGACGGTGAAGCGTGCCGAATAACACTCCATTAATAGCGAAAGCATCGCTACGTAATATTCGCGTAACGCCACAGAAGGCGCGACGTGTTGTAAATATGATTCGCGGCCAACGCGCAGATGAAGCGATTCGTATCGCTAAATTCTCACGCCAGATGGCGGTTTCACAAGAGGTTTACACACTTCTTAATTCTGCAGTTGCAAATGCAAAGCAGAAGAATCCTGCAATCCGCGATGCATCTGAACTTTGGGTAACAGAGGCGCTAGTCGATGAGGGCTTCACAATGAAGCGTTATCGCCCACGTGCTCAGGGTCGCGGTTATGAAATCTTGAAGCGTTCTTCACAGATTTCCGTAACTCTCTCTGATGATAAGAACTATCGCCCAATCTCAAAGGAAGCAGAGCGCAAGCTTGCAAAAGCTGCTGCTGAAAACTTTGCAACAACTTCTACTGAAGAAAAGCCAGTAGCTAAGAAGGCCGCAACAAAGAAGGCAGCAACTAAGAAAGCGGCGACAAAGAAAGCTCCTGCTAAAAAAGCAGCAGCTCCAAAGGAGGCCAACTAAATGGGTCAAAAGATAAATCCACATGGCTTCCGCCTTGGTATTACCACTGAATTTAAATCACGTTGGTATGCCGAGAAGTTGTATAAGGATTATGTAAAAGAAGATGTTGAAATCCGTCGTCTGATGGAGAAGAAGATGGAGCGCGCTGGCGTATCTCGAATTGAAATCGAGCGTACTCGCGAACGTGTTCGTATCGATCTTCACACTGCACGTCCCGGAATTGTTATCGGTCGCCGTGGTACCGAAGCAGATCGACTACGTCTTGATCTTGAGAAGATGACTGGCAAGCAAGTTCAGCTAAATATCTTGGAAGTTAAGAATGCCGAGACTGATGCCCAACTTGTTGCACAAGGAGTTGCCGAACAGCTTGCTGCTCGAGTTTCTTTCCGTCGCGCGATGCGTAAATCAATGCAGACAGCTCTTAGAGCTGGCGCACTTGGTATCCGCGTTCAATGTGGTGGTCGACTTGGTGGCGCTGAAATGTCACGCTCTGAGTTCTATCGTGAAGGACGAGTTCCACTACATACGCTCCGTGCAAATATTGATTATGGCTTCCATGAAGCGCATACAACATTTGGTCGAATCGGTGTAAAGGTATGGATCTATAAGGGTGAAGTAATTGAATCTCGCGCAGAGCGTGAGGCTGCTGCACTTGCTGCTGCAAAAGCAGGAAAGTCAGAGAAGCCACGTCGCGCACCACGCGCACCTCGCGGTGAAGTTACAACTTCATCTGTTGAAGAGCGCGCAGCGCAATCCGCACCAGAAGTTGTTGCAGAAGTAGCAACAGAAGTTAAGAACGAAGGAGGCGAGGCGTAATGTTAATTCCACGTCGCGTTAAGTTCCGTAAGCAACATCGTCCATCCCGTTCCGGTAAATCCAAGGGTGGAACTGCAGTTGCATTCGGTGACTTCGGCTTACAAGCAACTGAAGGTGGTTATGTAACTAACCGTCAGATTGAAGCTGCTCGTATCGCAATGACTCGCTATATCAAGCGCGGTGGAAAGGTATCAATATCTATCCAGATCGCCCACTAACTAAGAAGCCTGCTGAAACTCGTATGGGTTCCGGTAAGGGTTCACCAGAATTCTGGATTGCAAACGTCAAGCCTGG
>JBJSWS010000066.1:0-1573 GCA_046085985.1 Actinomycetales bacterium | reverse complement strand
CCAATTTTCAACCGGTTATAGATTACTTGTGCCACTTTTGAAAAATCTTCCGGTATTCCTTCGGACTCGACTAGAGAGGCTATTGTCAACAATTCATAGTCATTGAAATTGCCGTAATTCCAACTAACTCCCTCTGTTGCGGAAATAAATCTATCTACCATTCGCTGGAGAAGTTCCTCCGCGCTCTCTCCATTTTGAATTGAATAAAACGCTGGATAAAGCAGACCCTCTGCCCTGGAAGATCTACTTCCTACGATCTCACTAAATTCCCTAGGTAATTTCAATTTTCCAAGTGCATCATTAATTTGATTATTTGTGTATCCAAACCGGGTCAATTCATCTCTAATTTCTTGCACGCGAGCGCCATCTCTTACTTTTATGAGATTAACGATCCGATCTGGATCTAACAATTGCTGGAGCGCAAGCCTCGCTGGAATCCTGGTTTCTATTCGATGTTCACCGGGCGCGATTCGATTACTTTCTGGAGTCGAAACCGCTGCGCGGAAATACGCAAGTGAGGATTTAACGACCCCTTTTTCATAGAGGAGTTCTGCTATCTGCGAACCCGTAGCTCCTGTTGATATCTCTATGACAATCTCTTGACCCGCCTGTCCCATTGGAAAATCCGGCGCAATTTGTGGACCTGGAGCAATCTCTCTTAATCCAAATGTAACTAGCAAAATGAATATTCCAACTGCGCTAAGTCGCTTCAAGTTGATACTAGATAGATTCACCAAAGAATCCCCCTGAAAGCCTTTCACCATTAAGAGCAAATTCCAGAATTTCTTGCGCTGCAATCGCATCTATTCCGAATTTTTCAACGAGTTCCTTTTTTTGACTTGCGGATGTCGTTGTCAAGCGTTCATCTACCAAATAAACGGGAGCAATATTAAGCGCCTTTATCTCTCCAGCGAACTGTCGTGCAGAGATTGCAGATTGACCTTCCAATCCGGCCAGATGTTTCGGTAGCCCTAGATATATAACTGAGATCGGGTTTTCTCTGGAAATTTCAAGAAGCTTACCTAATGCTTTATCTAACGCATAAGCGCCGATAGGTGTAATAACTATTCCTGATGAATCTGATGAAGCCAATCCAATTCGCTGCGTTCCAAAATCAACACCAATTTTCAATCCTAAGCTCATATTTTCAACTAACAAGTTTTGCTTGAACTGCATTAATTGCTTCAGCCAATCTATCCTTATTTGGCCCGCCTCCTTGCGCGAAGTCATCTTTTCCTCCGCCGCCTCCACCGAGAATCTCTGAGGAAATCTTGGCAAGTTCACCTGCCTTAACGCCTTTTGCTTTAGCGGATTGACTTACCGACACAACAAGAATTAATCTTTCTCCAGAAGTTGCAGAAAGAAGACTTACTAGTCCCTCTTCCATATCTTGTTGTTGCAAAGCTAATTGGCGTAGATCATCGGAGTCGATTTCATAATTAAAATGGTGGTGTAGGAATTTAATTCCTGCGATTCCTTGAATCTTAAAATTGCTTTCGAGTTCTTCCTCAGCCCTCTTTCTTCGATAGAGCTTAATCTCCTTTTCAACGTCCTTTACTCGAGAAACTAACTC
>JBJSWS010000065.1:0-2255 GCA_046085985.1 Actinomycetales bacterium | reverse complement strand
GCCGGCGCTCTTGCGATTTTGATGATTCCAACGGTGGCAAGAACTTCGGAAGAAGTTCTAAAACTTATTCCAAACGATCTTCGCGAGGCAGGGCTTGCCCTTGGCGCCACTCAATGGCGCACAGTTGCGATGATTATCTTGCCAGCAGCAAAGAGCGGCCTAGTAACATCAATGATTCTTGGAATTGCCAGAGTAGCCGGGGAAACAGCTCCACTACTTCTCACAATTGGTGGCGCAGATGCAATCAATCTAAATCCATTTGAGGGCAATAACTCGGCACTTCCTTATTATGTTTGGAAGAACTATTCGCTCGGTAATCCAGAATCAATTCAACGAGCATGGCTTGGCGTAATAGTTCTAATGATGATGGTTTTCATCTTCTTCTCCTTGGCAAGATATTTCGGTCGAACTAAGGGAGCGCGCAGATGAATATTCCGGTTAACGAAGGGGAGAGCGAAGAAACTATGAAGACAAAAGCAGAGCCGGTTACAAAACAAGTAACCCCCTCATCATTAGCAAGCGTGGCAGCCACTAAGACCACCGCTGCTAATCGAGAGATTGTCGATGGCATGGGTCTGGAAGCGCGCAACATTTATGCCTGGTTTGGAAAGAAACTTGTCCTTGAAGATATCTCGATGGATTTCGCGCCAGGAACAGTCACAGCTCTGATCGGTCCTTCTGGCTGCGGTAAGTCAACATTTATTCGAATTCTTAATCGTATGCATGAATTTATTCCAACAGCAGCACTTGCCGGAGATGTACTTCTTGGTGGAAAAGATATTTACGGATCTGGAATTGATGTCACAAAGATTCGTTTAAAGATTGGCATGGTTTTTCAGAAGCCAAATCCATTTCCCTCAATGACAATAAAAGAGAATGTTCTCTCTGGTTTGAAATTGGCGCAGCTAAAGATCGATAATCAGGATGAACTTCTTGAGAGCTGCTTGAAGCGCGCCGGTCTTTGGGATGAAGTTAAGGATCGCTTAGATGAATATGGCGGAGCGCTTTCTGGTGGACAACAGCAACGTCTATGTATTGCGCGCTCACTGGCGGTAAATCCTAAAGTTCTTCTAATGGATGAACCCTGTTCTGCCCTTGACCCAGGATCAACTCTGCGAATTGAAGAAACTATCCGCGAGCTCTCTGAGAGCATAAGCATCGTCATTGTTACTCATAACATGCAACAGGCTGCTCGCGTTTCAGATTACACCGCCTTCTTCCTATCTGAAGGCGGACCTGGACGCTTAGTAGAGATGGGCAGTACTTCAGAGATCTTCTCAAACCCAAAGGATCAACGAACTTTGGATTATGTAACCGGTCGTTTCGGCTAAAAAACCGATACACCAACTGTTTACTTAATCTACATTTGCTGTTTCCCAGGACTCCGGTAGTTGTTGGGATAAGAAAAATACTTTTGCCACACGTACTTAACTAACAATGGGGAAGAATGTTTTTAAAGAAGAGATTGGCGAAGATTTCAATCGCCACTTCTGCATTGTTGCTTGTAGCCTCACCAGCGTTTGCCGGATCAATCAATGGCAGCGGAGCAACATTTGCTGCGCCACTGATCGACGCTTGTAAAGTTGATTTTGCAACAGAAACTGGCCATACCGTTAATTATTCTGGTGGCGGTTCTGGAAAAGGACGTTCAGATTTTTCTGGCAATCTAGTTGATTTCGCTGGTTCAGATGCTGCTTATTCATCAGGCGAGCCATCAAATCTGGTTTATGTTCCTGCATACGCAGCGCCAATTGCAATTATGTATAACTTACCTTCCGTCAAAGAACCGATTTATCTCTCCCCAGCATCACTTGCAAAAATTTTCTCAGGCTACATAACAAACTGGAATGATAAAGCGCTTGCAAAAGATAATGAGCGCACTGTTAAGACTCCAGTCTTCCAGACAAAGAAAGTCTCTGTTAAGGATAAGAGTGGCAAGATGGTTACCAAGACTGTTCCAGTTCTTGATAAAAAGGGAAAACCAGTTATCAAGAAGTACAACACAAAGACTGTAAATATTGATCTGCCAAATCAACAGATAACTGTCTGGTATCGAACAGATTCCTCTGGAACAAGTGAAAACTTCACTCGCTTCTTAAAGGGCGCTAATGAAGCCACAGGAAATTCCAGCCTCTGGCCCAAAGCTGCCAACGGAACATTTTCAAATGCCACACCAAATAACATTTCAACCTTCTTTAACTTCCAAGGAGCTTCTGGATCAGCTGCGGTAAGTGCGGGCGTAAATAACAAGGTTG